>DAOUAU010000350.1:0-5623 GCA_034433195.1 Dehalococcoidales bacterium | reverse complement strand
AACCACCACCCCACCCTCCCCAACCTCTAACCAACCCCCGCAGACTTGGGCCCGGTCCATCAGCACAGAACCATCCGGCCCCACTTCCAGGTGAACCGACTCTCAAAATTTCGCCCGTTGGCAAGACCCACTCCAATCCTAAAATGTAGCGCGAAACACGTGAAAAACTATGCTGTACATGATGGTCTCCGGAAGCCACAAAATTGGCCAGTACCGAGCAGGATGGGCCTACAGAAGCTGTAGGGTAATTTAATCCCCTTTTGAGAACTTCCGGTTTTAATTGGACATGCCTGACGGCTGGCTCAATAATAGCATATCTGTCAGTTTCGTTAATCGCCAGTATGCGGTTCATTCGGCGCAGGTTAATAATTACAGTTCCCGGGACGAAAGTGGGAGTCATGCCGAAAAGTGAAGCCTGGGGAATATATTTGATGTTATGACCATTGCATATCTTAACGATGTTCTGGACCTCTTCAGTATTCTTTGGCAAGATCACCGCGGCCGGGCTGATCGGCCGGCGCGGACTTTGGGGTGACCAATGGCGGTAGGCCGCCAGATCACATTCTTTATCGCTAATGTTACCGGTTCCCACTACGTTCTCGAACAGTTGATAGATTGATGTATTCAGGCTCATCTCTTTTACCTTAAAAATTTACATTGCGGCAACTACCAGGTCAGTGAGGTCAAAATAGCGCAAGGCACTTTTTTGATCAGAAAACGCTTTCCGAAAACTTGACTCGCAGAATGGACAGGCCGAAATGATCGCCTCAGCGCCCGTTGAAACAGCTTCACTGATCCTCTGGCCGGCAGTCCATAACGAAAATTCCGGAAAAGCATCCGGCACTCCGCCGCCTCCGCCGCAGCAAAAGGCGTTTTCAGCAGTTCTGGGCATTTCAACCAGGTTTAATCCGGGAATTGCCTTGAGTATTTCGCGGGGAGCCTCATAAACTCCATTGGTTCCCCTTCGGAACTTCTTGGGAGGATCATGCAAACCATAAGCCTTGATTTCACCTTTCCAGGGGACGTAAAGCTCAGAAAGCCGGCCCAGCAAACACGGGTCGTGATAGGTGGCTTTTAGCTGCAATGACTTTATAAATTTCAAGCTGCCATTTCTTATTTCTCTAGCGATTACTTCGGATATATGCAACACTTCAAAATTCAGTTTGGATATGCGGGGATAGAATCCCTTGAAAGTGCCGTAACATTCGGCGCAGCTAACAATCAGGGTTCTAATTTGATGTTGTTTTAGGATTTGCAGATTGTGCTCCGCTAACCTGGCGGCTTCCTCAACCTGACCAGTCCTCCACAGAGGAGCTCCGCAACAATATTCATCAGCCCCCAGTATTTTGAAATCCACCCCCGCGGCTTCTAATATTTTAACAGTATTACTAGCTATATCCGGATGCTGATATGCTGTTGCGCATCCTGTGAAATATGCTGCGGCGGCATTCTGATTCAATTGAATACCTCGAGGCAGCCAATCAAAGCGTTTATTATGCAAGTTACCATAAGGATTGTGACTTTTTTCAACTAGTCCGGCGTATAATTTTTGAGCCGGCATGGGCCCCCAACCGTCCTTCACACACTGGGCTCGTAAAACCAGGATTGTATCCATTACTTCCATATCGCGGATAGACTTGCAGTTTATGTCACAGGCGCCGCAGGTGGTACATCCATAGATATGTTTGATCAGGTCACTGTCATACTGCAGACTGCCTTCCAACAACTCCTGGGCGATATTGATTAAACCTTGTCCGGAATGCGATTCAAACAGATAGCGCGAGTAGATAGGACAGACTTCAACGTGGTCCCACCCTTTTCCCAGCGGGCCCAGAACAAAGCGGCATTGTCCACAGCTGTTGCAGGATTCCATTGTATAAAGATAGTCTTTGAGCGACTCCATCCTTCACCGCCTAAAAACAAAGTTTGCCTGGATTGAGGATATTATTAGGATCAAAAATCGATTTTAGTTTCCGCAAAGCAGCAGTGCTTTGAGGATCCCGGCGATACACCATATCGGCCCAGGGCCCGTAGGGCCGGCTAAAAAAAGCGCCCTTTTGAATGAGAGTTTCAGACGCCAACAGCCATAAGGCCTGAATTCTAGAAACATCGGCAGCCCTAGAAGCGTCACAGGACAAATTAAATTCACAATGACAACCGCGCCCTTGAACCGCAGGTTGAATATAACAGCCCATTTCAGGCTGTGGATAACCCGTATCAGAAACCATCCCTTGCATCAATCCGACGTATTCAGCCACCCGGCTCATGGGAGACAGGAAGAATATATTCTGGCAGCAGTGGTTGTATTTCATTTTCCATTCAGGCTCTTCGGGTCGTACATTTCCCAGAAGATGCGGCAAAATGGTTTCTCGGCCGCCGGCCTGGGGAAGGGAATTCAAGGCCGTCAAAGAGAGTTCTGCGCAGCTGTTTACCAGCTGTTTTCGCTGAATTTCTATTCTTTCTTCCGGGTATCTTTGATAACCGGCGATGCCTACTATTGCTGTCCATGTGGGTAATTTATCCCTTAATTCGGTCATTTCATTTTGATCTTGAGCCAGGATAACGGCCAGTTTGGTATTGTTTAAAACCAGGCACTCATCCACCACCCTTTTACGCAGCAAATCTGAAAGAAGATAAATAAGGTCCGCCAGCCGGTTGGTAGATATAAAATAAAACTGCTGAATTGAAGGTATGATTTCAGTTTTGATGTTTGCCCAGGTGACCAATCCCATGGTTCCCTGGGCTCCCGAAACGAACCGGATATAGTCGATACTTCCAGGGCCCCAGGGGTTTACTTTGTCTGATTTAAGGTGTGCCAAATCTCCAGGCCCGGAAGCTGAGCCAGTTCGAAACTCATCTCCGGTACCATAGATCACTTCCAGGGTCAGCAGGGGATCGATATAGTCATACTGGTATTTGGGGATCAACACAGGTTCTCTTTCCAAATAAGCTGTTAATACAGATTGTGAAGCCCGTGGCAGGAGTGGGATGTTCAGCCTTAAACCGTGTTTGCGCAAATTGGGTATGAGTGCTCCAAAATTGACTCCCGGTTCGATCATAACGCAACGATTCAGGGCATCTATTTTTAGAATACGGTTCATTTTCTTGAAATCTATTATGATGCCTTTTTGAGTGGGTATTGTGCTGCCGTAAAAGTGTGGTGGGCCTGAACTTACCGCGGTTAACGGCATTTTAACCTCATTGGCCAGTTTAACCAGCTTTTTCAATTCATCTTTAGATTCCGGATACACCGCCAGCAACGGCGGAATTCCCCTGACAAAACCATTATGTGTGGAATAATTCTCCAGATTTTCAATATCACTGTTAACATTTTCGGGCTTGATCGTTCCGGTTAGAGAATCCTTAAACCCCGCGACGTCTGGGTGCGTAAACATCAAAGTCTCTCCCTTTTGATAGCCTTGATCCGGCATACCTGGTGTCTTGTCCCTGACATTTATTTACACTTGTGGTTCGATCAATGATTGTAGCTATGTCTTTAGTCCTGACTTACTTTTTCTGACTCTGATGACTTTTGTCAAGATAATCAATGATACTATTATTCAAAGACAGAACTCCAGTACAAGAACCTCCCATTATCATTTTGGTGGCTATTTCACTAAAGAATTGTTCCGCCATATTGAGCCGTGATGTCTTTAAATAAGCACAAAAGGTTGGTTCAGGCCGGACATAAAAATGTCCCGTTTTCTAACCATATCAATATAAACGGTGTTAAGCATTACCTTGGGGATTTTTATTGCCCTCCGGCATGCCTTTTTGCCAACCTGGTTTGAGATTTTCCGGTAACTGTGCGCTTGTGATTGCCTTTTCCTCTTCCGGAATTAACAGCGATCCAAAGGTATACTGGAGAGACTTTTGATAGAGTTTGTAATTATCCGCGGTGATTAAACAATCAATGCAGGTCCGGGCCAATCTTTTTCATCTGGTTTCGGTCTGTTTTTTTGCACTATTACCTTGTTTCGTTGGGATTCGGCAAACAGATCTTCAATAATCCACTCTTTTCAAAAATATGACAATGTAAAATATTTTATCAGGCGGTCCATTTTTCCAAAAATAGCGGGGACAAAAACGCAAAAAGACTCAGGAAGGCCCTGTCTGTATGAGCTACCAACCGGAAGGTTGCGTATATTCCAGTTTTCTTTCAACGAATAGTGCGGTGCCCCCAACAGGCGCATGGTCAATTACCAAGATCTATTCTGGAGTTAGTGTTACAAGTCTTTTTTACGGAAAGCCTGACTTAACAAGACCGCCTTCTCATAATCATGAATTTGCTTTTGTTTTTCAGCAATACTCCAGTTTAGCAGCAAGGCCATTTCATTAGCGATCTCTTCAACCGCCGCTTTTCCCTGTGTGTCCCCCAGACCTAGAGGAGTGCGGCGGAACAAGAAATCATTGATGGTCAGCGTTTCCTCTTCTAAAACGGCATGTTTAACCTGAGCCCGAATATCCGGATATTCGGGCGATAAAGAACGCGCCATTTTTTGATCCTCATCCGCGTATTTTAAGACTGAGTAAATCCGTGAACCATATATATTTGCCAGATGTGATACTGTTTGGGCCGGTAATTTCTTTTCGTTAACTATTTTCGCTAGCTCCTCCTGACTTAATGCGGGAGCCCCCGGGAGGGGCGTTTGGGCGGTCTGACACACACTTTTGAGTTTCAGTTTCTTACAGACCAGATCGACAGCTTCTTCCGCTATGGCACGGTAAGCTGTGATCTTTCCGCCTATAATGGATATCAGCCCTTTCAATTGGTCCTGTTTTTCGTGATCTATCAATCTATGAGCCCGTGACACTTTAGATTCAGCTTTTTCTTTGCTGTCTACCAGCGGCCGCAGACCTGCCGTTGCATAGTAGATATCTTCCTGCTTAAACTCCGGAAAATAACGTCGGGCCTCTGTTACCAGATAATCTACATCCTCTTTTCCGGCATAAACATTGTCCGGGCTCTCTGAAAAATGGGTATCAGTAGTCCCAATCAGTGACCATTTATTCCAGGGAACAACAAAAAAAAGCCGTCCATCGCTTTTAGCAAATAATACCAGGGCATGGTTTGCTAATTTGCGAGTCAAAATATGGATGCCTTTGGTTAACCGCAGTTGGCTTTCTTGATATGAAGCAAGCTTCTTCAAGACCAGACTGGCCCACGGACCGCCGGCATTCAGTACCAAACGCCCACTGGCGCTGTATTTTTGATTATTGATATTGTTTCTGAGATGGATACCTTTTACTTCACCGTTTTCGATAATAAAACCAGTAGCTTCAGTATGATTCAAAACACAGGCGCCTTTTTCGGCTGCACTGACAGCGTTTTCAAGGCATAGCCGCTCCATATTCAGGGCCTGGCAATCATAATAAAGATAAGATCCCACCAGTTCCCGAACATCAGCCAGCGCCGGTTCCATATCCAGAGTTCTTTCGCGTGAGAGATGTTTTCTGGATGGCAAGCTTTTGCCCAAAGCCAGAATGTCGTACAACAACAGACCCAATGGTAAAGTTACGCGATACAAAGGTTTGCTTCGCAGCAGAGGAATGGTAAAAGCGAGTTGGTTTACCAGGTGGGGAGCGATATGCAGCAGAACTTCCCTTTCATGAAGGTCCTGCC
>DAOUAU010000349.1:0-3730 GCA_034433195.1 Dehalococcoidales bacterium | reverse complement strand
TGAGATAATCAAGTTCGTTTTGATTAAAAACTTGCTCTTTCCGGTCATCTTTCTGGGGATATTGATATGGTTAAAACCGGATTATCCGCTGGCCCTGGTTATCATTATACAGGCGGCAGCGACACCCATCACCGCTATTCCTATCTTTGTTGAACGCTCAGGAGGCAACCGCATGATTGCTAACCAGTTCATTGTGGCCAGTTTCCTGGTTTCAATTGTGACCATCCCGGCCGTTGTTTTATTATTCAACCGCTTTTTCCCCTTTCCGGTTTAGGCCCTCAGGTGAGACCCTCCTCTCCGGTATTGATTGACACCCCCCCTACCTTACTCTAAAATCGTATTATGCCATCAACCGGGTTTCTTGATTTGGTTGGTTTGCGCCTTCCCAACCCGGTAGTCTGTCCCGTTAGTCCGTGTAACTGATATTTGCAGGAGTTTTTTTTGAACAGTAATCAAATTCGCAGCGCCTATTTACAGTATTTTGAAGAGAAGGGGCATCTGGTTATTCCCAGTTCTTCTCTGGTGCCTTATAAGGATCCCACTTTGCTCTTTACCAGCGCCGGTATGGTGCAGATTGAACCTTACTACCGCGGCACTGAGACTCCGCCGAGTCCCCGTCTGGCTTCCTGTCAGAAGTGTTTCCGCACCAGCGATGTGGAGTCCGTGGGTGATACCAAGCATCTGACGTTCTTTGAGATGCTGGGCAATTTCAGCGTCGGGGATTATTTTAAAAATGAAGCCATTGCCTGGGCCTGGGAATTTGTCATCCAAAGATTGAAGCTTCCCGAAGAACGTATCTGGATAACCGTGTATACCGATGATGATGAGGCTTATGATATCTGGCATAAAAAAATCGGTGTGCCGGCCGCGCGGATCATGCGTTTTGGCGAAAAAGACAACTTCTGGGGTCCGGCCGGAGCCACTGGTCCCTGTGGTCCTTGCAGTGAATTGCACTATGATTTTGGTCCGGGCGCCGGCTGCGGTAAGGCAGATTGCAATCCCGCTTGCGGATGCAGCCGTTTTGTAGAAATTTGGAACCTGGTCTTTACCCAGTTCAACCAGGATGCCAATAAAATACGCACACCGTTGCCCAGACCCAACATTGATACCGGAATGGGACTGGAGCGCCTGACCACTGTCATGCAGGGCAAATCAAGTGTTTATGAGACGGATATTTTCAAACCTCTTCTGGACCAATTAGCCGTCATTTCCGGCCGGCAATACGGCCAGAATGAAGAGACCGACAACTGTATGCGAGTCATCGTTGAACACAGCCGGGCAATTGCTTTTGTGATGGCTGACGGTGTGATGCCGGCTAATGATGGACGCGGTTATGTTTTACGCCGCTTGCTGCGCCGGGCGGCTCTTTTCGGTAAAAGATTGGGAATGGAGCAGCTTTTCCTCAAGCGGACTGGAGCGGCAGCTATCGACCATATGCAGGAAATCTACCCCGAACTGGCTCGCGGCCGGGACATGATTCTGAAAGTGATTGAGCTGGAAGAGACGCGTTTTCATGAAACTCTCAATACCGGTCTGAATATCCTGGATGAATTGATTTCTGAGGCTTCCAGTCAGGTCCGGAACCAGATCCCGGGCAACCAGGCCTTCAAACTCTATGATACCTATGGTTTCCCGGTTGAACTGACGCGGGAAATCGTGGCGCGGGCGGGACTCAGCGTGGACATGGATGGATTTGAAAAAGAGATGGAGAAACAGAAGGAACGAGCCCGTGCTTCCCAAAAATTTGATGTTTCTAAAAGTTCCGGCAAAATCGAATTGCGCACCGCTTTGACCGAAACCCGGTTCATCGGTTATCAGCATCTCGAAAACCCGGCGAAAATTGTGGATATTTTGATTGATGGTCAGTCCGTGGATGCCGTCAGCAGCGGTCAAGAAGCCGGAATCATCCTGGATGTCACACCTTTCTATGCCGAGATGGGTGGTCAGGTCGGTGATAGCGGAGTGCTCCAGAATAGCGGCGGTCAATTTAAAGTTACCAGTACCTTCCATTTGGGTGATCACATTGTACACCAGGGGCGTATGGAAAGTGGTCAGTTGATCTGCCACAGCGAAATCGCGGCCGCGGTGGACCAAAGCCGGCGCTCAGCAATTGCTGCCAACCACAGCGCCACCCATTTGTTGCAATATGCTTTGCGGCAAGTATTGGGAACCCACGTTCAACAGAGGGGCTCGCAGGTCGGGCCGGATGGTTTTCGTTTTGATTTTTCACATTTATCGGCCATGACGACCGGTGAAATCATTAAAGTGCAGCAAATTGTAAACTCCAAAATTCGTGAAAATCTGGTGGTTAAAGCTGAGCAAATGGCTTATAAGCAGGCCGTGGGCGAAGGCGCCACAGCCTTATTTGATGAAAAATACAGTGATGTGGTGAGAGTCATCAAGGTGGGCTTACCGGTGATCAGCGCTGAATTGTGCGGCGGTACGCATGTCTCGGCCACCGGCCAGATCGGGTTTTTCCAGATTGTGGCGGAAAGCAGCATCGGATCCGGCTTGAGGCGCATTGAAGCGCTGACCGGCCGGGGCGCCGAGTCTTACATTGAAAATAATTTCAACATTCTGGCCCAACTGGCGCAGTCTT
Source organism: Dehalococcoidales bacterium (assembly GCA_034433195.1). GTDB lineage: Bacteria > Chloroflexota > Dehalococcoidia > Dehalococcoidales > UBA3254 > DATIKD01. Next base: position 1,131 of record DAOUAU010000349.1, on the reverse strand, counting down.
GCGGGACTTCTATACCCGGGCTGCCGGAAAAAGTGGCGGCTGTTCTGGCAGAACTGGATGAAGAACGTAAAAAGTGGTCCAATCTGGAAAAAGACCTATCTCGTAAAAACGCTGCGGACCTTTCCAATCAGGCTGAGGTGATTCATGGTGTTAAAGTGCTGGCCGCCAGAGTAGAAGGGGTGAAGATTGATTCTCTGCGCGAAATGGCGGATATTTTAAAAAATAAACTGGGCAGTTGCATTATTGTACTTGGATCGGTCTATGAAGACCGCCCCTCTTTTGTTACCATGGTGACACCCGATCTGGTGCAGAAAGGCTACAGCGCCGGAGATATAGTCAAGAAAGTGGCGCAAGTCACCGGCGGCGGGGGCGGCGGCAAACCCGGCATGGCCCAGGCCGGTGGTAAGGACAAATCTAAAATTGATGAGGCCATTCAACTGGTAAAAACCTTAATCAAATAACCGAAAAGCTAAAGGAGGAGGCCAGGCCTCCTCCTTTAGCTTTCTGGAGCATTGTTGCGTAGTTTAGGACTGGATATCGGGGACAAAAGAATCGGTGTGGCCGTCAGCGATCCGACAGGCATGCTGGCCAGACCCTTGCTGGTGCTTGAGCGGGAGGAAGACTCGACGGCAGTCGCGGCAATACTGAAACTGGTCGAAGAGTACGATGTTAGAGTCATCATTGCCGGTCTGCCGCGTTCCATGGATGGCAGTCTGGGTTCTCAGGCCGAAAAAGTCCGGCAGTTCGTTGAAAAATTACCGGCGGTCTCAGGAGTTCCGGTGGAATACCGCGATGAACGCCTGACTACCGAAGCAGCCAAAGACCTGCTGAAAGCCAGAGGCCGGAAAAAGGTCCGCTTTGTGGAGAAGGGGGCCTATGATGCTGCCGCCGCCGCGGTTATTCTTCAAACCTATCTAAACGAAACCAGTCCTCTCTCCTACCCTGTAGTAGACCATGATTAAGTCAAGGCCAGGCCTAAACTTGAAAAGTGATGCCGATATGCAGTTAGAAAATGCGCGATTAAGAAACCAAAGCCGGGGCCGCTGGCGGGATTATTTGAATGTGATCAAGCCGCGGGAGACCGCGTTGCTGGTCTTTATCGCCCTAACCACGGCCTTTCTGGCGGGAAAT
>DAOUAU010000348.1:0-3033 GCA_034433195.1 Dehalococcoidales bacterium | reverse complement strand
TGATTTTTACCTTCCATTTATTTATTCACCCTCGCCGTTTTTCCTCGTCGATTTATTTTTTACCCGGTTAGTTTCAATCAATCTGTTGAAATCTTCCGGCGTAACGCGGTAGCAGCGTCCTAAACGGACAGCGTTCAATTTACCCTGGCGGATGTAGCTGTATACCGTCAGAATATGGATTTGCAGTATTTCAGCTACTTGTTCGGGGGTCAGTAAGCTCTGATTGATATTCGTTGTCATTTTTATATGGGTTTCCTTTGAAGTAATAATCAGTATATCCCAGTATAGGCAGGCAAATCTGACTATGGAAGTGTTTATGTTCTAGAACATTGTTCCATAACGCCGCTGGCTGGCCCGGCATTTACCGGCAAACCGGAGTCACCCGCACATCTATGACATTGCGCTGAGATCTGCCATGTAAAATTGGAGTTAAATGCGGCTGTTCTGAGTGCCGCCACCCTATCAAGTTGCATCCTGGCGCACAGCGTTTTCGGCACGGTAAAACAGATGATGGTCATCTGGGCAGTTCCCAAAGGTGAAATAGCTGTCTGTCTGGCCAGTGATGAGCTCTCCTGCGGAATGGGACTGAAACTCCTCAAAGGCAGGACGCATACCATTATTTTTTAGTTTAGAATATATCTGGTACGTGATTAACAAACCATCAGAGAAACATCCATTGTTCTTGGGAAGGAGGTTGCTTTAAGGTGAAAGGAATCGTTATTTTTGACACTACTTACGGAAACACCAGGAAAATCGCAGAAACAATATCAGAGACTTTGAAAGAGAGCGGAATAGAAGTTGATGCCGTCTATGTTAAGGATGTAAAAAAGTTAAGCCCGCTGGAATATCATTTTATGGTTCTCGGTTCTCCCACCCGGTTTGGTACAATGAGCTTTGCCGTAAAAGGTTTTTTGAACAAGGTCAACAGTGAAGCATGGATGAACAAGCCTTTTGTCGCCTTCGATACTCAGACTTTTCAGAGTATTGAAAAGCAAGAAGGCTGTGCGGCCGACAAGATCGCAGAAAAGCTCAAAGACAAGCACATGAACCAAATGATGCCATCTCTGAAAGCCATTGTGTCAGACAATCTGCGTTGCTCGCTGAAAGAAGGCGAAATTCAAAGAGCCAAAGAGTATGCAGAGAGACTGGCTATTGAATTGAAGCGTTAATAAACCCGGCCGGCATTATAGTTTTGCCTTCGTATGAGGGATAACCCAAATAAAGGTTGACGGCTTCGGCACCGCGGTAAAGTCAGGAGGATGGGTTAAATTTGCCTTCGACCGGTGTCGATCAGCGGCGGCCGTATGAAAGCTCCAGCCGGCTGTACGTCGGATTGGAAAAACCAGACGAAACCATCTGCCGCAACCCATCCGTTGTCTTGTTTGTCTCAACGAACGGGTTGACAGCATTTTTCATGTTCTGTTCTCACTAAAAGACCGGGAGACCCTGAACGTCCTTTTCTAAATATCCCCAGGCTCTGTAACGGGTCTTTATCGACTACCTTTTAGAGTTGGATTCCGGTTAATTCCTTGAAGCCCGTTCAGGTCAACCCTGAAAAAACCACTAGCCATTAGCTGACGATCACTATGACTTAAAGCCTCCGGTCACGAAGGTTGACTCAAAAGTGGGGGCGAACATAATATGCCCGAACATAATCGGTTTATCTACTCTTTTAAAATTGAGCGGGCAGTGCGACAGGTTTTTGGGCAGATATACCCAGGTGGTAGAGGTGATAACATGTACTTCTTCATCTTCACCCTCACCCATCGTCAGTTCGACTTCAGCTCCAAATTCTTTGAAATCCATCGGATTACCACCAATAAAATAAAGGATTTCCGCGGTATTATGTTTATGCGCTTTGGGAATCATCAAGTATGGTTTGTAGATGGGGCGCAGCACCTGACTCATAGACTCATCCCATCCTTCAACCGGTTTCTGCTGACCTATCCCGATGTAAACTGGTGGATTAGGATCTGGATTAGCCCGGTTAGGTATGCCCCAGGGCTCTCTTAAGAAATATTTCCCGTATTTTTTGTCTGCCATGTTTGTTTCCTCCCATTTTTTGTTCGGTACTAATAGTTCTTAAGTTCTTATTCAAACACAATATGCTTTCTATTTCAATTCGATCATCTGGTGGGGTTTCCGCGCTCAGATGGTAAAATTGGGAAATGAAGAAAGAATCCACTAAAACAACCCCATAAAGTATGGAACCCCTGTACGTACTGGTATGACACGAGGCTTCTCACCGCTGGGACCGCGCCTCCAGATTTGGTCATCGCCTGTTAGAATGTGGCTGCCGTCAACCGGGATTAACTGGAAAACATAGTTGTTCTGGCTGCAAATACAACATTAATCGTCAGAATTCCTGACCAAAGCTATTAAGCATGGTTGCACACACAAGCATTGAGAGGAAAAGAATACTTCCTCAGGCAAATGGCAAAATCAACCAGAACAACCATGTCATATAGCTATCTCAGCCTGGCTGCCATAAGAGCGCTGCCGGATAGCAGCGGTCAAACAATCCTGATAAATTGGGGCAGGATTTCTTAAACCGGCGTCAGAAAAGCCCCAACCACAGCATCTTCAGTTGCTATCTGGTGAGTCTTACTTACTCAAATAGCTTGAAAACCGTTCCAGGACTTTCATGTCCAGTTCTTCACCACACAGCGCAAAATAGGCTTCAGCCAGCTGTATTCCGGTTTTATCATTACAAACCAGAAGAGCGACGGTATACATTTTTTTACCGCTGAGGGACTCATACAAATCTTTTAGTTTTTGTTCATCATTTATGGCGCTTGATGAGATACCGGAAGCTTTTACAAAAGTATAGGCGTCACTAACTTTATTGAAATAAGGCGCTTGGGACCAGCCTTTCAGAAGGTCATCAATGTTAGCGGCTCTCCCGGTTTGACCGAGGTCATCAGTCAGACCGGCATAATCTGGTGGTCGGGCGTTTGAGGTGGGCATATTGCTGGTACCCGCGTCTGGCAGCCGTTCCCCTTTATCCAGACTGCGCTGGTAATTATCCAATTC
>DAOUAU010000347.1:0-8650 GCA_034433195.1 Dehalococcoidales bacterium | reverse complement strand
TTTTCCCGGTGATGATGGCCATTTTCGGCGGTATGAGCAATCTCTATAGTCAGATCACCGGGGCCGTGGTATTTGCTTATCTGGAAGAGCAATTAATCACCCGGTACCCGGTCTATTACATGCTGATATTCGGTATTGTGATGGTGGTGGTAATCACCTTCTTGCCGGATGGTTTAATCGGGTTATGGCGAAGGTGGAGGAAAAGAGGAGTGGCGAAAAGCAATGCGCATTCTTGAAGGTACACAGGTATGTAAGAATTTCGGGGGACTGGCGGCTGTCTCAAAGGTCGATTTTCATGTTAACCATGGTGAAATACTGGGGCTGATCGGTCCAAACGGCGCCGGCAAAACCACCTTGTTCAATCTGATATCCGGAGAGTTGTTGTGCCGGTCGGGTGATATTAAACTTAAGGGAAAAAACATTTCACGCCTGAAACCATACCAAATCTGCCGTTCCGGTGTGGCCAGGACTTTTCAATCTGTCAAGATATTCGCAGATATGACGGTAATGGAACACGTCTTACTGGCGCTTCAGTTCGGTGCCGCCGGCCGTATAAAATCTCATGAATTTCAAAAGGAATCACAGGAAATTCTGGAATTTGTAGGATTATCCGGAACAGACCATACTCTGGCCAAAGACTTACCTCTGGATAAGCAAAAAAGACTGGAAGTAGCGCGTGCTTTGGCTGCCAAACCGGAAATACTGATGCTGGATGAATTGATGGCGGGTTTGAACCCGGCTGAGGTGGGAGAGGCCATGATTCTGGTAAAAAATATTCGTGACCGGGGCATCACCGTTATCATGATAGAGCATGTGATGAAGGCCATTATGGGTATCTGCGACCGCATCATAGTGCTGCACCATGGTGAAAAAATTGCGGAAGGAACCCCCCAGGAAATTTCCACCAGCAAACAGGTAATAGATGTCTATTTAGGAGAGTAGCAGATGCTGGAAATATCCAATATCAATACTTTTTACGGCCAGATACAGGCCTTGAGAAACGTCAATGTCAGTATCAAAGAAGCCGAAATAGTAGCTCTGGTGGGGGCTAACGGAGCCGGTAAATCCACGCTTTTAAACACTATCTCCTGCATTATTCATCCTGCCTCCGGCAGCATATCCTTTTTGGGGAAAAAAATTGATGGGATAGCTGAACATCAGATTGTAGAAATGGGCCTGGCGCAAATCCCTGAAGGCGGACGGGCCTTTCCGGATATGTCCGTGGTGGAAAACCTGGAAATGGGCGCCTATGCGAACCGGGCGTGGAAGCACAAAGCAGAGACTTTGAAAGAGGTATTTCAGCTTTTTCCCAGATTGAAGGAAAGGGCCGGACAACTGGCCCGCACTTTAAGCGGCGGTGAAAAACAAATGCTGGCGATGGGCCGCGGTTTGATGTCAAAACCCAGATTGATGATGCTGGATGAGCCATCGTACGGGTTGGCGCCCATTGTAGTATTGGAGGTATTCCGGATTGTTCAAAAACTGCGCGAAAACGGAATCACGGTATTGATTATCGAACAAAACGTCAAGCGTACCATGGAAATTGCCGACCGGGCTTATGTGATGGAAAACGGCCGTATTACTCTTGAAGGACCTTCCTCGCAATTAATGCAGAGTGACCATATCCGTCAAGCTTTTTTGGGTATATAATAACAAATAAAATAACCAACAGGAGGGATTCAGATGTCAGATAACTGGGGTGAATTATCCGCAAGCGAAAGACAAGAGGCCATGTTTCAAAAGTGGTTGTCTCCTCAGGGGGTCAAGTTTGTTAGCGCCGCCGCTGAAAAAGCTTATAAAGACAGAGTGACCCGCATCAAGGACGCTGTTCAATTGAAAAAACAGCCGGACCGCACCCCGGTCTTTCCGATTGTGGGGTTCTTCCCGGGGGCATATTCGGGTATGACTCCACGGCAGGCGATGTATGACTATGACAAATTGTATGCCGCCTGGAAAAAATATGTCCTGGATTTTGCCCCGGATGCTCATCTTGGCATCGCTATTCCAACTCCGGGCCGCGTCTTTGATATTCTGGACTACAAACTTTATTCCTGGCCCGGGCACGGCGTGGCGGAGACACTGGGCTACCAGTTTAATGAGGGTGAATACATGATGGCGGATGAGTATGACGCCTTTATTGAGGACCCGCATCTTTACTTCAATTCAGTCTATTTACCCCGAATCTGCGGAGAGCTGGGCGCTCTGCGGGCAGTGGGCAATCTGGCCACCATCCAGGAGATGCTGTTCCTGGGCCCCGGCATTCTCTCCTTCGGTTTGCCTCATGTACAGGCCGCTTACAAGAAACTGTTTGAAGCCGGTGAAGAAGCTTTGAAATGGATCGGTTATGTCGGCAAGTTTGACGGTGAACTGACCACCCTGGGCTACCCGGATTTCTTCGGAGGTTTTTCCAAGGCACCTTTCGATACTCTGGGAGATACCCTGCGCGGCACCCGCGGCATTATGGTGGATATGTACCGCCGACCGGATAAGTTGATTGCCGCTATGGAAAAAATTGTCCCGATGATGATCAGAATGGGCGTTTCAACCGCCAAAGCAGCGGGTAATCCCATTGTCTTCTTGCCTCTGCATAAAGGAGCGGACGGCTTCATGAATGATGCCCAGTTTAAAAAGTTCTACTGGCCCACCTTGAAAAAAGTTTTCATGGGGCTGATTAATGAAGGCTGTGTGCCTTTCCCCTGGGCTGAAGGCGGTTATAATTCCAGGCTGGAGATCATCCGCGATATGCCCAAAGGCACTATGATCTGGGGTTTTGACGCTACCGATATGAAAAAAGCCAAGGAAATATTGGGCGGTGTATCCTGCATCGGAGGCAATGTGCCCATGTCCATTCTGCAAATTGGCTCCGCTGCTGAAGTCACCAAATACTGTCAGAACCTGAATAAAACGGCCGGCAAAGGCGGAGGCTTCATTTTAATGAACGGCGCAGCCATTGATGAAGTCAAAGCGGCCAACCTGCATGCCATGATTGATTCGGTGAAATAATAGCGGACCATTACGGCGGTTCAAAAAAAGAGGGTGGCCAGGAAGTCACCCTCTTTTTGTTTGGTTCAATATGGTGTCAACTATAACATCACCGCTCCGCCGTCCACAAAGAGAATTTGTCCGGAGAGGAAATCCGAACCGCCGGAGGCCAGAAACACCGCCGTCCCCACCAGATCTTGCGGTTCCTCCTGTCTTTTAATGGACTGACCTGAAGTGGTCATTTTAAAATGGGACTGACTGTCTTTTTGTAACAGACTGGCTTCGCTGGCGGTATAACCGGGGGCAATGGCATTGACGTTGATACCGGACGGCCCCAGGGAGTGCGCCAGCGCCTGTGTCAACGTGTATACGGCGCCTTTGCTGCAGGCATAAGGCAGCAGCATCTGGGCGGCCGCCGGAAGGTGCGCTATGTCAGAAGCGATATTGATGATTTTTCCTTGTTGCTGTTTCACCATTACCGGCGCTACGGCTTTACAGACCAGCCAGGTACCTTTGACATTAACCGCAAATATTCGGTCCCAGTCCTCTGCCTGCCACTGGTCCCACGGGGTCATATTGAGGCCGTAATAGATAGCCGCGTTGTTGATTAAAATATCTACTGTATCAAATAACTCAACCGCCCGTTCGGCCATCTTCAAAGTAGATTTTTCATCCGAAATATCGCATTGAAAAGCCGCGGCCTGACCGCCCATCGCTTTGATCTCAGAGACCGTCCCTTCGGCTCTTTCCAGACTGATATCCGGGATGAAAACCCGGGCTCCTTCTCTGGCAAAACCCAGAGCGAAGGCTTTGCCGATTCCACGCCCGGCCCCGCTGATGATGGCTGTTTTGTTCTTTAGTAAAGACATCTGAACCTCCTTAAATTTTCGAAAGCCAAAAATTGAAACCTGCTGCCGGATTTAATTACAGGTTGATTATAGTATGCCATGTATTTCATCGCCGTACCAATGGGTATATCGAAAACGATGCCCTGATATTACCACGACAGGTCTATCTCAAACACGCTATAATAAGGAATTGGGGAGCCGGCATGCTCCCTTTTTGTGTGGTTTATCAGGCGGGTTTTACCAAACATGTTAAGCATATTTAATTTAGGCAAATCTTACGGCGAACAGACGCTTTTCAGCGGGATGACTTTTAATGTCGGTTCGCGCGACCGTATCGCCGTCATTGGCCCCAATGGTTCGGGCAAAACTACGCTTTTTGAAATCATCGTCGGCAGCGTCTCCGCTGATTCCGGCAGCATGTCCATGCGCAAGGATATTACCATCGGCTATGCCAGGCAGGAGATCACACCTGATTCTCAGGAAAAGTTATTGGAGCATGTCTGCCGGGCTTCTACGCGGATTGCCGGATTGGAGCACCGTATCCAGGTGCTGCAGGCTGCCCTGGCGGATAATACCGAAGAGGAGGATTCATCTGAATTATTGAGTCAGTTAGGCGAACTGCAGCACCAGTATGAGGCCGCCGGCGGATATAACGTGGAGCATGATGCTGAGGTAATTTTGTCCGGCCTGGGGTTCAAGCCCAAAGACTTCAGGCGTCCGCTCAGTGAATTCAGCGGCGGTTGGTTGATGCGCGTCACTCTGGCCAAATTACTGGTTCTGAATCCTGACATGTTGCTGCTGGATGAACCGACTAACCATCTGGACCTGGAATCCTGTATCTGGTTTGAAGATTATTTGAAATCATATCAGGGTGCTGTCCTGGTCACTTCACATGACCGGGCTTTTTTGAACCGCGTGGCCAAAAAAATCATCGCCATTGAAAAAGATGATGTGGTGTTTTATCACGGCAGTTACGATGAGTTTGTGGAAGCCCGCAAGCAGGATTTGCTCATTTTGGAAGCCACGGCCAAACGTCAGGATATCCGCATCAAAAAAGAAATGCGTTTTATTGAGCGCTTCCGCTATAAGGCAACCAAAGCCACTCAGGTCCAGAGCCGTCTGAAGGCGGTAGCTAAAATTGAAAGAGTGATCGTGCCGCGCAATACGGCGCGGATTCATTTCAGCTTCCCGGAACCGGCCCGCAGCGGTGATGAAGTGATTAAACTTAGCCATATCAAAAAAGCCTATGATGGAAATCCGGTCTACCATGACCTCAATTTAACCCTTAGAAGAAATGACCGGGTAGCCCTGGTGGGATCTAACGGCGCCGGTAAAACCACCCTGCTTAAAATTATGGCCGGGGTGCTGCCTTTTGAGGGCGGAGAACGCCAACTGGGACATAATGTGACCTCCGTTTATTATGCCCAATACCAGCTGGAGCTGCTCAATCCGGCCAATAACGTTTTGGAAGAATTAAGGAGCGTAGCCCAGGATGAACCTGAACAGAAACTGAGAGCCTTGCTGGGAGCTTTTCTTTTCAGCGGCAATGACGCCTTTAAGAAAGTGTCCGTCCTTTCCGGTGGAGAAAAAAGCCGGCTTTCAATCGCCAAGATGCTGATCCGTCCCGCCAATTTTCTGCTGATGGATGAGCCGACCAACCATCTGGATATCAATTCCCGCGAAATGCTGACGGATGCACTGGATGCTTATCACGGCACCTTGTGTTTTATCACACATGACCGTACGGTGATCCGCGAAATTGCTAATAAAATCGTGGAAATCCGAAACGGCGAACCGGTGGTCTATCAGGGGAATTATGACGAATATCTGGATTGGCGGCAAAAGAACTTTCAATCCGAAACCGGCTCTTCTGCGGCACGAAAAAGCTCTCTTTCAGAGGATGTGTCACCCCGGGAAATCCAGCGTCAGAGAAAAATTGCCGAGGGCGAACTGCGCAACAATTACTTTAAAATCAGTTCTCCGCTTAAAAAGCGTATTTCGGAGATTGAAGCCGAACTGGCTGAACTGGAAGCTGAATTTAAAACTCTGGAACTCTATCTCGCCACGCCCGAAGCCTACGGCGATTCTAACGATATCACTACCAAAACCAAACGCCACTATGAATTGAGAAATACCATCAGCCGACTGGCTGACGAGTGGGCGCAGCTATCCACCGCTTCGGAACAACAAGGACTGGAGTTCGAAGAAGCCAAAAAAGCGCTGGATGCTGAGTATTCACGTTATAAAGATGCCTAGCATATAACAAACCATCTTCCCGCCCGATGCCATCGCCGCTTTCTAATTAGCTCAAGTTATAAACATTTGATTCTAAACTTGACATCTTCATGCTAAACTGTTATATAATGAATCTAACAGTGACGATACGGTCACAGGATTTGGCTGATTATATGTGGATATCAATTGATAACCAGAGCGGACGTCCGATCTACCTGCAAATCATCCTGCAAATCAAGAACCAGTTGCGTAAAGGTGAGATTAAAACCGGTGACGAATTGCCGTCAGTACGCGAACTGGCCGATAGCCTGGGTATCAACATGCACACCGTGCGCGGAGCATATCTCAGACTGCGGGATCAGGGTATACTGAATCTGAGGCTAGGCCGCCGGGCTACCATCGCTAAAATCACTCAACCGGTGAATAAAACCGGGGTTGAAGCTGAAACAGCCGGGCGATTTGAGGAAATCACCACTGATGCTTTGTTGATGGGATTGAGCGCCGATGATGTCAAAAAGCTGCTGGAAAAACAAATCCGCCGTCTGGAGAAGGAATAATAGCTGGCATGGAGGGTCACTGAGATGAAGATACGCATCATCCATCCTTTATGGACGCATCTTCCTGTTTTGGGGTTGTTAGTGTATCTGGCCGTACGCCTTATTCTGGCCGCTCCGCTGCCTGCCAGCGCTCCTATCCGTTTTGATTTTGACGGGCAGCCGAACGCTTACGGTGCGCCCTGGATGGTATTCGGACTGACTCTCGGTATGGTCTTGATGTTCGGGATTATATCAGTGGTTATCGATGAAGCCTGGGCGCGTAATGAAAAAGTCAAATATTTCAACTGGATGTGCCCGTTCGATGAACTGGTGGCGGGCGCTCTGGTGGGAATCAGCCTGGGTTATCTCAAAATGCTGGAAAACGGACTGGATACTTTCAGATTCCCCCTGGTGGAGGTTCTGCTGACAACCGGAATCGCGCTGGCGCTGGCTGTTGTTCTGGAGTTGATACGCCCCTCCCGTCCCAATCCTGTGGTATACACCGAGGAAGATACCGCCAGTTGGGCCGAAAATCTGAGAGAGAGGCTGCGCGGAGATCACAGTTTTGTCTACTGGCAATCTCAGAATCCCTTTTGGGTCAATATTGTCACCCTGGGTTTACCGGTTTTGATGCTGGTACTGGCGGTAGTATTGTGGTTCAATCAGACCTGGTTAAGCTTGCTGTATATTCTGATTGCCATAGGGGTCAGCTTGCTGTACGGCGGTCTGCGTACCATTATCACCCGGGAAAAAATCACAGTTCGTCTGGGCCGTTTGCGGGTTCTGAATATCCTGACCGCTGAGATAGCTTCCGCCGAAATCATGGAATTTTCACCCATCAGGGATTTTTCCGGTTACGGCATTCGCTTCAACGGCAAAACCTGGGCATATTTTCTCAAAGGCAACCGGGGTGTTAAAATAACTCTGAATCACGGCATGCAATATCTGATCGGGACTGAACATCCGGAACGATTACTGGCAGTGATTAAAGCCGTATCCGGAAAACCCGGCTGAAATTTCAACTTAAAACTGGAGATGTTACCGCGGGGCTGATTGTTAGAGCGCGGGAGACAAGGATGTTAAGCAGGTTTCAATGGTTATTTTGGGCCATCGCGATTGTTCTGATCGGCAATTTTACCGTGCTGATGGTTTACGGTGATACTCTGCGCAGCACCCATCTGTTTATTGTGCGCGGCACTGTATTTTACCCGGTGGCGACTCTGAATCTGGCAATGGGTTTGGTTTTGATTATCTTACTGGTGAGAGAGATGATCAAAAAGCGGTAGGCTTTGGCCGCCGGATGCTTTTTCAGGCCGGAAGATTGCCGCCTCATCTTAAGCCGCCTTCCCTCTTCTCAGGCTGATGCCGGCCAGGACCATTAAAACTGCCGCATAGCCGATGATCACTCCCACCTCCTGGCGGATTTCCAGCAAGCCTTTACCTTCCAGCATCAGCGCCTTGATTCCCTCCACCGCGTAAGTCAGCGGCAGGAATTTGGCAATCCACTGCAAATATTCCGGCTGCTGGCTGATGGGAAAGAGCAAACCACAGACAAAGACCTGCGGCACAATGATCAAAGGAATAAACTGGATCATCTGGAATTCGTTTTTGGCAAAGGCCGAGATAAAAATACCCAGGCAGACTGCCAGAATACCGATCAGTAACTGAAAAACCAGGATTTGCCACAACGAGCCGTGAAAGTCCACTTTCAGCACATAAACCGAGTAGAAAAACAGTATTAAAGTTTGCAGCATGGCAAAGAGCAAAAAGCCCAGCAAGTAACCGCAGATGATATCCGAACGTGAAGCCGGAGAAGCCATCAATCGTTCCCGCGTGCCCTGAGAACGTTCTCTCAGAAAGCTGATGCCGCTCAGTAAAAAGCCGAAGAACAAAATCAACATTGCCAGCATGGCGGGCAGGGTATTATTCAGCATCATTTTGTTGGGAATGCTGACCCCGATCAGACTGGCGATAACCAGCGGCACTACCAAAATCAGGACGATGGTGCGGCGATCTCGTGCCAGTTGCATAATTGACCGGCGGGCGATG
>DAOUAU010000346.1:0-4387 GCA_034433195.1 Dehalococcoidales bacterium | reverse complement strand
CCGGCCGACCTTAACAGGTATCGCCACCGGAGCAGTGGCCGGACTGGTGGCGGTGACGCCCGCCGCCGGTTTTATATCACCTGTCATGGGTATTCCGATCGGGATGGGTGTTTCGGTAATCTGCTTCTTTGTGATGCGTTTGCGCGGCCGCTCCAGGACCGATGATTCTCTGGACGTTTTTGCCTGCCACGGCATGGGAGGCACCTGGGGCGCACTGGCCACCGGTATTTTTGCCAGCGCTTCCGTGAATGCGGCGGGTGCGGATGGCCTGATTTATGGCGGCTGGGCATTGATGGGCAAACAATTGCTGGCAGCAGCGGTGGTATGGGTCTACGCTTTTGGCATGACCTGGATAATCGGCAAGATTATTGATAAGACCATAGGTTTGAGAGTGAGCGGCACGGAAGAGAGCCTGGGACTGGATATCTCTCAGCATGGTGAATCGGCATATGGTGATGATTTATAGGAGAAGGCCATGAAAAAGATTGAAGCGATTGTGCGCGAAGAAAAATTTCACCTGATAAAAATAGCGCTGGAAGAAAAAGGGTTCATCAGCATGACGGTTAGTGATGTGATGGGCCGCGGCAAACAGAAAGGCGTCTCCCTGAAATGGAGAGTGGGTGAGCATCGCATCGAATTCTTGCCCAAAAAGAAGATTGAGATGATTGTGGATGATGCTGATTGTCAGACGGTAGTGGACTGTATATGCACCCGCGGCCGGACGGGTTCCGTGGGTGACGGAAAAATCTTTATCATGCCGGTAGAAGATGTGGTAAAGATCAGGACCGGAGAACACGGACTACCGGCTATATAATAGCTGGCCAATGCAGGGAACCGGAAACCGCTGGTTATTAATCTGTTTGTAACAATCGGGTATTAGAATAATAGGAGATTGTCAGCCAGCTTAAAAGAGAATAAAGTGCAGGAGGATTAGAATGGCACTCGAAAAGAAAAGTAAATCAGAGGGAAAAGAATATGTCATGAAGATGGCGCGGGAACACAACGTCAAATTCATAGAGTTGTGGTTTACCGATATCCTGGGACAGCTTAAAAGCTATGCCATCCCGGTTTCTGAACTGGAAACCGCGATAGACTCAGGGATGGGCTTTGATGGTTCATCCGTACACGGTTTCTCACGTATTGACGAGAGTGATATGATGTCCGTGCCGGACCTGGATACGTTTCAGCTGCTGCCCTGGAAGCCCAGAGAGGATGTGGGTCTGGCCCGCATGATCTGCGATATCCGGGAACCGGGCGGGAAACCTTTTGAAGGCGATCCCCGCCAGGTACTGAAGAGAAACTTGAAGAAAGCTACCGATATGGGTTTTACCTATTACGTCGGCCCGGAGCTGGAATATTTTTACTTCAAGGATGACAAAGGCACTGAAGGTCTGGATAAGGGCGGATATTATGATATGACTATCCTGGATGCTGCCACCGAGCTCAGGAATGAAACCGTTCTGGCTTTGGAAGAAATGGGAATAGGTGTAGACAAGTCTCATCATGAGGTGGCGCTCAGCCAGCATGAGATTGATATGCGCTATACTGATGCTCTGACCATGGCCGACCAGGTGATGACTTACCGCCTGATTGTTAAAGAGATAGCCGCCAAGCATGGCGTATATGCCACGTTCATGCCAAAACCCATATTCGGCATCAACGGCTCCGGCATGCATGTGCATCAATCCCTGTTTAAAAATGGTAAAAACGCCTTTTTTGACAAGAACGGACTCTTCCATTTGTCCAAAATGGCCCAGAGTTTTGTGGCCGGCTTGCTGAAATACGCGCCGGAATTCACCGCCGTGACCAACCAGTGGGTGAACTCCTACAAGCGTCTGGTGCCCGGCTATGAAGCTCCGGTTTATCTGTCCTGGGCCATACGCAACCGCTCGGATTTGGTCAGAGTGCCCGGTTACGAGCCCGGCAAGGAGAATGCCACCCGCTTCGAAATTCGTTCTCCGGATCCGGCCTGCAATCCTTACCTGTGCTTTAGCGTTTTACTGGCGGCCGGGTTGAAAGGTATTGAAGAAGGTCTGGAGCCGCCTGCTCCGGCCGAGGGCAACGTTTATCATATGTCTGTCGAACAGAGAAAGAAACTGGGGATCGGCACTCTGCCCGGCAACCTGAGTGAAGCTATCCAGTTAATGGAAAAGAGCAAGCTGGTGAAAGAGGCCCTGGGAGAACACTGTTTTGAAGCTTTTATCGAGAACAAGAGGATTGAATGGGACAAATTCCGCACCCATGTTACGGATTTTGAACTCAAGGAGTATCTGCCCATTATTTAAATCCGGGTCAATTCCCTCCGGGGCGGAGAACGGGTAATAAAACGGGCTTCAGGGTGTATGCCTTGAAGCTCGTTTTTTCATCCGGTGGAACGATCAATGCGGATTTGCGGCGCGATAGCTCAAATAGTGTCCGGCCGGTAATTCAGGCGTTAAATCCCGGAACACCCGGCCACCCTGGCTCAAATTCCGGAGGCTCTTTTTTAACGGTTAAGCGCCGGGATAGGATTCCGGATATAAGAGGCAAGCAATTTCGTGACGGTCACCGATAGTTTTCAACTGTGGAACGATGTGACGGCAATCATTAAATACACGAGAACAGCGCGGATGAAATACACAGCCGGAAGGAGGATTGATGGGGCTGGGAACCTCACCCTGCAGCAGAAAAACGCGCCGGTTTTCTTCAATAGTAGGATCCGGCAATGGCACGGCTGAGAGCAGTGCCTGAGTATACGGGTGCAGAGGTTTGGCATAAAATTCATCACAATCAGCGACTTCCATAATTTTACCCAGATACATGATGGCTACTCGATCACTGATGTGGCGGACCACTGACAGATCGTGCGAAATAAACAGATAGGCGATTCCAAACTGGTCCTGCAAATCATCCAGCAAATTCACAATTTGAGCCTGAATAGATACATCCAGAGCGGATAGAGGCTCATCGCAAACAATGAAATCAGGCTGCAATATCAAAGCCCGCGCCACCCCTAAACGCTGCCTTTGACCGCCGCTGAATTCGTGAGGGTAACGCTCCGCCATGTAAGGGGCCAGTCCCACAGTACGCAGGATATCCGAAATGCGCTCATTATAGGGTTTGCCATCTCGTACACCCTGGATCCGCAAAGGTTCTCCAATGATATCGGAGGCGGTAAAACGCGGATTGAGTGAGTCAAAAGGGTCCTGAAAAACAACCTGGATTTTTTTACGGAAAGGGCGTAATTCCTTTTCGGATAATTTACACAGATCCCGATCGGTATACAATACCTGACCGGAGGTGGGCCGGATCAGTTGCAGGACGCATTTTCCCAGCGTAGTCTTGCCGCAGCCGCTTTCTCCCACCAGACCCAGAGTTTCGCCCCGGTGTACTGCAAAGCTGACCCCATCTACCGCTTTGACCTCCGCCACTTTTTTCTGGCGAATAAAACCGCTGGAGACCGGGAAATACTTGGTCAAATTATTGACTTTGAGAATTAAGTCTTTTTCCATAATAACATCCCGTTTTGTGTCAGCTTGCAGGCTGTAAAATGCCCGGGACTGACTTCAGCCAGAGAATGGGCCTGCAGATGGCAATCACCCTGGCAATTACTGCAGCGCGGTTGAAAGGCACAGCCGGCTTCCGGAAATATCAAATCCGGTGGCTGCCCGGTGATCGGCATCAGGCGCACTTTCTTGGGTTCATCCAGACGCGGCACCGAAGCTAAAAGACCGATTGTGTAAGGATGAGCCGGAGTATGAAAGATATCTTTGGCTGAGCCGTACTCCACAATCCGTCCGGCGTACATGACATACACTTTTTGAGCGTAACGCGCCACAATGCCCAGATTATGAGTGATTAATATCAAAGAGGTATTGAGCCGTTTTGAAATATCTTTGATCAATTCCAGCAATTGGGCTTGCACGGTGACATCAACGGCGGTGGTTGGTTCATCAGCGATGATCAAATCAGGATGACATGAGATAGCCATGGCAATCATCACTCTCTGGCGCATTCCCCCGCTGAAGTTATGCGGGTATTCTTTGATACGGCGTTCCGCATGCGGAATACCAACGGATTCCAGCAGACGGATTGATTCATCACGGGCGTCCGCCGGTGACATATTGCGGTGGAATTGGAGAGACTCTGAAAGTTGCAGTCCGATGGTTAAAACCGGATTGAGTGAAGTGAGGGGTTCCTGGAATATCATGGAAATGCGGGCGCCCCGGATTTTCTGCATTTCGTGGTTGGATAACTTGAGTAAATCTGTTCCGTGAAAAAAGATCTCACCGGCCATGATCCGGCCCGGAGGATCTTGAATCAGCCGTAAAACCGAAAGAGCACTGACGGTTTTGCCGCATCCGCTCTCCCCGACCAGGGCGATCGTCTCACCGGTGGTGACATCATA
>DAOUAU010000345.1:0-3556 GCA_034433195.1 Dehalococcoidales bacterium | reverse complement strand
GGGGTTTATGCTAATGTCCGTTTTGGGGTCAGTGATGGCAAATTAACCGCTTTTGAAGAAATTACCATCACCGTCAGAAATGTCAACCGGGCGCCGGTGATGGCAGCGATAGGTGATATGACGGCCGGTACCGGCCAGCTATTGACCTTTGTGGTCTCAGCGGCTGACCCTGATGACGATCCACTGACTTATATGGCCTCCAATCTGCCGCCGGGAGCTATCTTTAACACCGCCGCCCGGACTTTCACCTGGACTCCGGCGGATTCACAAACGGGAATCTTCAGCAATATTTATTTTGTAGTCAGTGATGGAGTTTTAAGTCACACCAGAATAATTAAAATCAGTGTTTCTGCCGGTCAGCCGGGAGATCACGGCGCCGCTGAATCAAATAGTCTGACAGCCCAGAGTGTGTCTGAATCAATCATCCTTGATAGCGATGGTACCCTTAGCCAGGATTTGAAGCTGCAATCTGAAGGCGCTCTGAATACACTGGTAATTCGTCAGGGCACGCGCCTCCAGGCTCCCGGCGGACAGTCGCCGGCCACCATCACCCTGATAAAGCTGGTAACTCAATCAGCCTATAACGCTAAGCTGCATGTTCTGGTCAGTCCGGCTTATGAGCTGGGTCCGGACAAAACCACCTTTGATCAGGCGATAACGCTAACTTTGAGCTATGACCCGGCTTTGATTCCGGCCGGATTAGATGCCCATGAATTGACGCTGGCCGCCTGGAATGAAGAGACTCAAGAATGGGTGGCGCTGACCACTGTAGTGGATACCGTCAGGAATACTGCCAGCGCCGAGACGACGCAATTTGCGGTATACGGTGTCATCATGATCAGCCCGGAATCACCCGTCGTAAATAACTCGATTGTATCCTCCGGTATTCAATCAGGAATACCCGGCCCGGCTGCGGGTGAAACCATCAATTCAACTCCGCCTGATCTGACGGAGACTGGAGATCAGCCTGTTAGTGAATTCAGCCTGTCACTGTTGTTAAAAATTGTCGGCGGCATGATGGGACTGATCTCCATAATGGCGGCTTCAATATTGCTGATCAGAAGAAAAATGCTCCATAATATGAACTAATGATATAATATTCTCTCGTTGGCATGGGCTGATAATTTAAAGCGCATCGGTAAGGAGCAGGGGCACTTGATTTTCGGGAAACGTGTGAGATTTGCGGTATTGGTACTTTCAAGCCAGTTGCTGCTTTTGGCACTGGCGGTATCCTGGCTGGTGCAGTTGCTGGTTATAGCCGTCAAGGGATCTGTCAAATTCGTTGAATACAGCCAACCGGTGCTGATAATGGAAATCGTGATCTCTGCTTTGATTGCCGTTTTCGCGATTGTAATCTTCATTCTGCAAATGAGAAAACTGGGGGAGAAGAGAAAAGGGGATAACGAAAAAGGTATTTATCCCCGGTAAAGCCCAACTCTTCATGCAAGGCCAGGCCTTGCATATGAAAACCACTCAAACGAGAGGGGCGGTTTCAAATTGAAACCGCCCCTCTTTTCGCTTTCGCCACTATTTTGGAAAGAAGTATGATCAGATATTTTATACCCAACCGCGGGCTTTCATGGCATCCACCACTCTTTTCACGGCTACCACGTAAGCCGCCTGGCGCATGTTAATCTTATACTGGTTGCTGGTGTCCAGGACGGAATGATAGGCATGGGAAATACGCTTATCCAGCTTCTCATAAACCTCTGCGGCATCCCAATAATACATATAGGCGTTCTGTACCATCTCAAAATAGGAAACGGTCACGCCGCCGGCGTTGCACAGGAAGTCAGGAATGACATGTACACCGTTCTTGTAGAGGATGGCATCCGCGCCGGGAGTAGTGGGACCATTGGCCAGTTCGGCCACGATTTTGGCCTTGATTTGATTGGCGTTCTTTTCAGTGATGACGTTCTCAATAGCGGCCGGAATCAGAACATCCACTTCCAGCTTCAAAACTTCTTCGTTAGTCAGTTTTTCGACGTTCTTCATTGAGCAAACCGAGCCGGATTCCTCTTTGCACTGATAGGCTTTTAAAGGATCAATGCCGGTGCCGCAATAGACACCGCCCTGGCTATCGCAAGTTGCCACCACTTTACTGCCGAACATTTCCTTGACCAGTTTGGCGGCATAATAACCGGCATTGCCATAACCCTGAATGGCAACTTTAGCTTTCTTCAAATCAATGCCCAGAGCTTTAGCCGCTTCCCGGATGGTATACATGCCGCCTTTGGCAGTGGCGTCACCGCGTCCGGCTGAACCACCGATGATCAGAGGTTTGCCGGTAAAGACACCGAATTGCGGTTTGCCGGCGATCACTGAATACTCATCCGTCATCCAGGCCATAATTTGAGGGGTGGTATATACATCCGGCGCCGGCACATCTTTCTCAGGGCCGATGAAAGGATAGACGGCGCGGACATAGGCCCGGCTCAATCGTTCCAGCTCTCCGGCAGACATCTCTTTAGGATTGCAGACAATGCCGCCCTTGGCGCCGCCCAGCGGCAGGTCCATCAATGAGCATTTCCAGGTCATCCAGGCTGATAAAGCACGCACGGTATCAATGGTCTCATCCGGATGGAAGCGGATTCCGCCTTTCCCCGCGCCACGGGCGTCATTGTACTGAACCCTGAAGCCCTGAAATACTTTGATTTTACCGTTGTCCATACGCACTGGCAAAGAGACATGCAGCTCTCTCAAAGGGTTCTTTAAAATGGCGGTTACTTCCGGAGACAATTTTAAAATGGCGGCGCAATCGTCAATCTGCTGTTTGACGATTCCGAAAGGATTATGGTCTTCAATTACTTTGGCGGCTTTCCTGGTTTCTGGCATCTAAATTTTCTCCTCTGTTAATATTTTCTATTTGCTTTTTCTATTTGCTTTAAAAACTGGCTGATAAGTGTTCTGTTTTCATCCGGGGGCTAAAATATGCTTTTGGTGCCTTGAGCCTGGTTATGCATAAACCGGAATTCCTCTTTCCTTCAGATACTGCTTGGCCTGGGGAATACTGATCTCACCAAAGTGAAAGACAGAGGCCGCTAAAACGGCTGAAGCTTTACCTTGCACCACACCCTGATAAAGGTGCTCCAGGCTTCCCGCTCCGCCCGAGGCCGTAACCGGGATCTTGACCGCTTCCGCGACGGCGCTGGTCATTTCTATATCATATCCGGCTTTAGTGCCATCAGCGTCTTTACTGGTCAGCAAGATTTCTCCGGCTCCCAGTTTCTCCACCTGTTGAGCCCACTTGATGATATCCAGACCAGTGGCCTGCCCTCCGGAATGAATGACTACCTCCAAACGGTGATGCCCGCTGCCGGGAGCATTCTTTTTACCGTCAATCGCCACTACCAGGTGATCAGAACCGAATTTTGTGGCAGCATCCCTGATCAATTGCGGATTTTTAACAGCCGCGGTATTGATAGACACTTTGGCTACTCCCATTTTCAGCAACTGATCCATGTCATCCAGACTATTGATGCCGCCACCTACCGCCAGGGGAACAGTAGTCACCCTGATGACTTCCTTCAGCCATTCGCGTCTTAAACCACGATTT
>DAOUAU010000344.1:0-3869 GCA_034433195.1 Dehalococcoidales bacterium | reverse complement strand
ATATGCCGGATAACAGATTTGCCAAATTGATGGAACCGGGGAAAATCGGTTCAGTTAAAACCCGCAACCGGATTCTGAAGACCGGCGCTGGTACTTTCATGTGGCATCAGGATGAAACTCACATGAATGAGGCCATCCTGGGTTTTTATGAAGCTTTCGCCAAAGGCGGGGTGGGTATTTTGTTCGTAGAGTCCCCAACCATTGATTTTCCGGTTGGCGCCCGCTGGCCCAACCGTTACCGTATTGACGATGATAAGTTCATTCCCGGTCTGGCCGAACTGGTGAAAGTGATTCATAAGCATAAATGCCCCACCTTCATGCAAATGAATCATGACGGGCCCTGGCAGCGCACTTTATTTGGTTCGGAGCCTTTTTTTCAAGGGGAACCGGTTGCGTCTTCGCCCATCACGGTTAAATCAGAAAATGATTTTCATAATGAAATTCCGCATGCACTGACAATTGCGGAAATCGAAGAAAAGATTGAAAAATTTGTGAGTGCGGCAGTGCGGGCTGAGAAAGCCGGCTTTGACGGAGTGGACATCAATGCCGCCAGCAGCCATCTGGGACATAACTTCCTCTCTCCGTTTTGGAACCGCCGGACCGATATTTACGGCGGCTCTGCGGAAAACCGGGCGCGTTTTGTTACCGATATAATCAAAGGCATAAAAAAACGTCTGGGCAATGATTTCCCGGTCTCGGTCTGCATCAACGGGCTGGAAGTAGGGCAGGTGGCGGGCATTGACGATAAGCAGTGCATGACTCCGGAATACAGCCGCCAAATTGGGCGTATCCTGCAGGACGCCGGGGCAGATGCCATTCAGCTCAGGAATCACTGGATGGGCTATCATGTGGGCGCCTATCTGCCGGATGTTTTATTCTGGCCGGAGCCTCCGGTACCCTTAAAATCATTTCCGGCGGAATATGATCACTCTCACCGCGGAGTGGGCGCCAATGTGCCGTTTGCTGCCGCAATGAAGAAAGTGGTGACTATCCCGGTTATCACCGTAGGCCGCCTGGACCCGCTGCTGGGAGAGAAAATCATCCGGGAGGGGAAAGCCGATTTTATCGGCATGACCCGCCGTTTGCAGGCCGACCCGGAATTGCCCAACAAGGTGAAAGAGGGACGGTATAAAGATATCGCTCCCTGCACCGCCTGTGAAAACTGCCTCGGGTCCAAACGCTGCCGCATCAATGCTTTGATGGGTACTGGTCTGGTCAGCATCGATAAAGCGGAAAAGAAAAAAAAGGTGGTAGTGATCGGCGGCGGCCCGGCTGGCATGGAAGCCGCAAGGGTTTCAGCTATCCGCGGTCATGAAGTGACGCTCTTTGAAACGTCTACCAAACTGGGCGGACTTTTGACCATTGCCGCTATTGTCAAAGGCACTGAGCTGGAGGATTTGCGTTTGATTGCGGCCTACTTTGAAAGGCAATTGAAACAACTGGGTGTTAAAATCAATCTGGGTAAAACCGCCCGGTCATCTGATATAGAAACCATCAAACCGGATGCCGTGATACTGGCGGCCGGAGGAACAGTGGTTTTGCCTGATATTAAGGGCATTCAAAACCAAAAGGTTATCAGCGGCTCCAGTCTGCACGCGAAGTTGAAATTGTTGTCTCGTTTCCTGGGAGTAAAAACCCTGAGATGGTTAACTAATTTATATATGCCAGTTGGCAAAAAGGTGGTCATCATCGGAAGCGGAATTCAGGGCTGCGAGCTGGCGGAATTCCTAACCTGGCGCGGCCGCAAAGTGACTATTGTGGATACCGCCCCGGTGGCCGGAGTCGGGATGATAGATGTCCTGCAGAATCATCTCTTTATGTGGTTTAAGAAGAAAGGCGTTATTCTGATAAACGGGGTCAAAGAATACATTGAGATTAATGATCAGGGTTTAACCTTCATTGATAAAGACGGTAATCATCAAACCCTGGCCGCTGACAGCATTATTCCGGCCGTGCCCATGAAGCCCAATCTTGAGATGCTAAAGAGTCTGGAAGGTAAAGTCCCTGAGATTTTTGCGGTGGGTGATTGTCAAGAACCTTTGTTGATAGTGGATGCGGTGGGGACGGGGTCCAAGGTTGCCCGCACCCTGTAAATTTTGCCAAACTTGGCAGGAGGAAAAGATGACTGAATTAAAATATGCCAGATATGTGGTAGATAAGGACATGATGCCGCCGCTTCCTCCCGAATATGTTCAGGCTATGGAAGATCAGCGCAAGCAAGGCCGGACAGTGGATCAAACGCTTCTGCTGGGCATTCAGGATTCCATCTTGAAAGGCGCTTTTTTTTGCGGCTGCGAATGGCTATGGGGATTGACCGGCAATGGTCCGGTCAGTATAGAATTGCCCCACCATCATGAATTTGATGAAATCATCGGCTTTGCCGGTTCCAATCGCAACTATCCCCGGGAACTCTGCGGAGAGATAGATTTTCACATGGGCGGGGAAGTATTGACTCTCACTCACACCTGCTACGTCTTTATTCCCAAAGGCACTATTCACTGTCCGGTGGTTCTGAAACGCATAGACACTCCGATTATCATGTTCGAAGCCGGTAATGATACGGCTTACGTGCAAAGAAAGTAGGCGGGTGCATTATCAGTGTTGGAGGGAATCAATGCCAAAAACAGATTATTCACGCTATCTGGTGGACAATACGTCGTGGAAAACAGACCGGCCGCCGGTCCTTCACATGACCTCACCGGCGATGCGATTGATGAGCAGCGCCCAGATCAAAGAGGCCAGATATAACATCGAATTTGCATGGCTAACCGGTATACCTGTTCCCAATCCACCTTCGGTTATGCATTCCCATGACTACGATGAAGTGCTTTTATTCATCGGGGGTGACTGCCGCGACCCCGAGAATTTATTTGCTGAGATTGAGTTCACATTGGGCAATCAGATACTCAGGGTTAAATCTACCGGAGCGGTGTTTATCCCGGCCGGAGTGCCTCACGGCCAGTCCACATGGAAAAAGATCATCAAACCGCATGTCAAAATAGCCATCGGAATTGGCAGCGGTGTCAGTCAGGCCAACCAGCCCACCATGTCAAAGTCTTCTGGAAAAGTAGATTATTCCAAATATCACGTAAAAAAACCGGCCTACGAAGTGATGGCCGGTACACCGGTCAAAGGCCGTCAGGGTCCATCTTCCATGACCTTCATGAACAATAATCTGGTTCCCGGCAGTAATATTTACATTGAAGGCGGCTGGGTCTGGGATATGCCTGACCCCAATCCGCATATTTTTGAACATGTGCATGATTATGAGGAAATGGTAATCCATTATGGTTCGGATTATAATCAGCCGGAAAAACTGGGTGCCGGGATTGAGTTTTGCGTCGGTGGACAACCGCTTGACATAACTAAAACATCGGCGGTCTACGTCCCTTCCGGGGTTAAACACGGTCCATTGACCTGGAAAAAATACCTGTATCCTCATCTTGAAATGGCTATCATGCCCGGAGCCGGAACACTGGATCAAGCCGACCCGGGTGGACATAGAGAAAAAACGAAGAGGAGAAGAAACGATGGCTAAATGGGACAAGAAATACTTCATCACCGATCTGGTGCAATCAGACATGGAACAGGCTCCGTGGAATCCGGTTCCCTACGGTGATAAAGAAGCAATGCGTTTGATCGCCATGGATGACAGCATCATGAAAGGGGCTTTTTACATGGAAACGGCCTGGTTCTGGCCTGGAAAATGGCCGCAAAAACGCAGTCCGGAGAGCAACACCAAAGAACATAGTCATCCTTTCAATGAAGCCGTAGCCTTTATCGGCACCAACCCCAAAGACCCATATGATTTGGGAGGAGAAGTTGAACTCTGGGTGAATGGCCAACAGAATATCCTGGATAAAAGTTTT
>DAOUAU010000343.1:0-4956 GCA_034433195.1 Dehalococcoidales bacterium | reverse complement strand
AGAGGGACGCCAGGGAGCGTCCTTTGGCTACTCCGGAGAAAAAGAAGGGCAAGCCCCAGCCTCAGGAGTAACGAACATCACCTGCAAACAAACACAACTACTGAGCGAACACGGCATGATTTGAAGAGTTTCAGTTCCCCGGCCTGGCGCCGGAGACCACCCGATCATTTTTGCTGACATAACAACCAGTTGAATTTGGTGAAAACCTTAATCAGGTACTGGTGTTAACATTATTTTCAAATCCCCAAATTCAGTCTAAGCTACATTAACCAAAATATTATTTCTGAATGCGTATCACCACTATGTAGCAGTTATATATTATTGATCCTGAGGAAAAATAAAACATCATACTGATTCCAATGGTGAATATACAGCAGAACAGGCCATCTGAATATATTTCAACCGGAGAACTGGACTCTTCCAAAGAACGGGAAGTGAGTTGCCGGGTTATTGTCGGTGTGCTGCGGTATTTGGAATCGCAAGGGTACCAGACCGAGAGCCTGTTGCAGGATCTGCCTTACTCCAGGCAGCATTTGAGTGACCCCTTCAACTGGGTCAACCATGAAACACGCGAAATAGTCTGTCAGCGAGCGGTCACTTTGACCCACAATGAGTTTGTCATGTTTCAGGTCGGTCTATCCAGCCCCGCCTTAAAACCATTTGGCGGTTTGGAGGCCCTGGTGAGCCTGATCGGCAGTCCGGGGACAGCTTATTCCAATGTGGCTAAGTTCGCCGGTTTTTTTGACCACACCCTGCTATTCAAATCAACTGGCAGCGGCGAAAACCGGGTAATGATAGACATGTCAGTTCCCCAGGGATACGGAATTTCCAGGAATTCCTGTTATCTTGCCCAGGGGCTGCTGGCAGCGGTGCCGGTTCTCTGGGGATTACCTCCGGCCGAGGTTCGTGAGATTCAACACATGTGCGGCGCCGGCCCTGTAAATGGCACAGACGAGAAGATTCCTGACCCGCCATCCTGCTCTTATGAGATAACCTGGCAAGCTTTACCGCCCCTGTCCAGACGATTCTGGGATACCCTCTCAAGGAAAAAACCTGATGCTGCTTCCGCTCTGAAACAATTGGAGCATAGTTTTGCGCTGCTGGACCGGAAAAATGCCGAATTAACCCACAAAAACCGGCAACTGGCCAAAGTCAGGGAAATGGCACTGGCCGTTGATGGGGTTACCACCATATAAAAGCTGTATCAAACGGTAGTTGAAATGGCCAGGGATATCCATGGAGTACGTTTCGTCGTCATTCTGAAAGAAGCCGGAGATCATATTGTGCTGCCTTATTACTCTCGAATAAGGAACAAATCCCTGGTAGCGTCACTGAGAGCCATTGGTTTTGATCTGAACAATGCCCTGGGTGAGAACCCCAACAGTGAGAAATTCAGATTCCTGTCCGCCAGTTCCAGGCTGGTCCAGGAATACCGGAATAACCCGAAGGTTGTAGCCTTTTCCGCTTTTAGCCACCTGATGCAGGGAATTTGGCCTGAGAAAATGTGCGATGCGATACAGAAAATAGCCGGCATTATAAATATCACGCTCGTGCCGATCATCGTCGAAGGTGAATCATGGGGTAGTATGCTTTTTTTTCTTAATGATGAAGTGCACCAGGATATCCTGGAAATGGTAGGAGCACATTGTTCGAGCGCCATAAAAAATACACTGGCTCTGGATAGATTAAAAAAACGCAATGCCGAATTAGCGGCAATGAACCGAATAGCGAGCAGCACTTCCAAATCTCTGGTTATTGATGCTTTGTTCAGCAGCAGTCTGGAAGAAATCATGAGGATATACCAGGCTGATTCCGCTGCCATATACCTCTTTGACGCGGAAAAACAAGGGCTCAAGTTAGTTTCGCAACGGGGAATGTCCGCTGAAATAGCGAAAAACCCGGATGATCATGTTCAGAAAAATTCTCCCGTTTTCAGGTTCTTTTCATCTGCTGAAGAAATGATGACAGGTAAACTGGACGATCATGCGGCTGATTTTCACCGATCTGCCGGTCTTTCCACAGCTAAAGTCCCTCTCCATTTCATCTCCGGCATCATCAACCAGAGATCAAGACGAAACGGAGTCCTGACCGTTGTACGGCAGAGAAACAACCCTTTCACTGATGAGGAAAAAAATCTGCTCAAAGCTATTTGCAACCAACTGGCCGCAGGAATAGAGAATTCCTACCTGCATTCTGATGTATTAAGACGCATGAGCGAAGCTGAGAATGCCAGAAAGGATCTCCAGACAGCCCTGGATTGTCAAAGAAAGGTGGAAAACGAGCTCAAACACTCAGAAGAGAAATATAAAACAATTTTTGAATCTGCTAATGATATTATTCTGCTATTGGATACCGCCGGACGCATCATTGCTGTCAACGCTAAAGTCAAGGAAGTGGCGGGTTATGACCAGGATAGTTTTATCGGTCAGGATTTCCGTACCCTGACCGGAATCATCAGCAAAAAGAGCATCGCCACGGTAGCGCTAAATTTCTTGAAACTTATTGCCGGCTTCAAAGTAGCTCCTTATGAAGTTGAAATGTGCAAAAAAGAAGGCAGCAAAACCGACATAGAAATAAATTCAACCGCTTTGCGCAAAGATGGTAAAATTTACGGAGTCCTGGCCATCCTGAGAGATGTGACAGAGCGTAAACAGGCCATGCTCAAGCTGGAACAGCAAAACCTGGCGCTGCAGGAAAGTGAAGAATATCAGAGGCAACTTCTATCATCCATGCTGACAGGCGTGGTCACCATCGATGCCCAAACCCATCAAATCGTAGATATCAATCCCTTCGCCAGCCGGTTATTCGGGACCAGGCCGGAAGATATCATCGGGCATGTTTGTCATGATTTCTTATGCCCGGCAGAAACAGGTAAATGTCCCGTCACCGATCCCAACCGGAAGGCTGATTTTTCAGACGGATACCTGGTAAAATCGGATGGGTCAAAATCCCACATCATTAAAAATGTATTCAACATCAAGCGGGGCAGCGGTCACTATCTGATCGAAACCATCACTGATATTGAGCCTCTGAAACAGGCGCAAGCAGACTTGATGGAAAGTGAGATGCGCTTCAAAGCCCTTTATGAACAGGAGAAACAGGAACGTGTGGAACTGGAGGAAGAAATAAAAGCCAGAGCCCGGTTTATCAATATCCTGGCACATGAGTTACGGACACCGCTGACGCCGGTGCTGGTATCTGTTAACATGGCACATGACCTGCTGTCATCCAACCCGGACCATATCTTGTACAAGACCATCAACAATGCCTTGAACGGGGCCGAATCATTACGCATTCGCCTGGAAGACCTGCTGGATCTGGCGCGTTTTTCCCAGGGTATTTTCAAGCTGAAACGCCAGTTGATCGATATCGCGGAGTTCCTGAACCTGACAGTCCTGCGTTACAAGCCCGCTCTGGATCAAAAGCACCAGCAATTGGTCATCCAGATTGCTCCAGATTTGCCGAAAGTTGAAGCTGACCCCTCACGTTTGGAGCAAGTAGTATTGAATCTGTTATCCAATTGCGGTAAATACAGCCCGGAGAATTCTGTGATCACTCTGAGAGCCATGATCAGGAACTACAGTATATTGATAGAAGTGCAGGACCAGGGAATTGGAATCACGCCCGAAGAACAAAAGAACTTGTTCATGCCTTATCACCGGGCCGAACAGGACCGGCAAAGCTATCCGGGTACAGGGCTGGGGCTGGCTGTAACCAAACAGATTATTGAAGCTCACCAGGGGAAAATTTGGGTGGAAAGCGAAAGAGGCAAAGGGTGCACTTTCAAGTTTACTTTACCGGTCAATACCGCGGCCACTGACCTGGATGTGAGAAACTGCAATTCTCCGGTTGAAACTGAAGCCGTTACGGCAAACAGGTCAAATTAACTCAGTCTTCGGCGTGGGGAACGGATAGATGAAACCCCTGATGACTTTGAACACAGGGTTGTAAGCACCCCTCTGGTATCTCAAAATGCTTATCATAATTGAATCTAACCTCGCAGTAAGTTTTTGAAGAGACCTGGTGATTAAGATGATAAGCGAGATTGATCCCATCTACAAACCGCTCCACCATTATCGAAAACCGGCATCCTTGATAATTATTTAGAGAAGACAGGCTTAAATTTGCTTTGACATTGAGGCTGCTTGTTGGTAAAATTATCGTTGAATTGGGGAGTAGCCAGCCAATAAGTGGATTGAATAGTCGACATACCCGGAGTAATATCCCGGCTATTCACTAGCGAAATAGTAATAGTGGCGAGACCAAAATACCTGTGACAGGTTGTTGGTATCGCTTTTTTATGCCAGCCGCCTGTCTGTAAAAAGGATAGGCTTTGGATACCGGGAATGCCTGCTTCTGGATTGCCTTCGTAGATGTGGTCATAATACTGCTGGTCCTCGGCCCGGGCGCATTTCACCGCAAAGCCCACTCAATCCGTATTAAAGAAAACGCCGTCCGGACAGCCGTTGGGTTTTCAGCGGCCTGGCTTCTCAATCTGGACAACTCCTGTTTCAAAGACCATCAGTCTGTCATGAAACCACATTACTTGGTATGATAAAGAAACAGACAGCCGCACAGCGGTAGTGATAAATATCAATCCCAGGACGACAATCAGTCTCCCCGAGCAGTCTTGAAAGCAATTGAGACAGAGCCAGAGGATGGAAGACTGGTTATTACGGTTACCGTTAGACTTGATACCAAATACTGATGTATCCAGGAGGCAGCGGATTTGTTGAACAACAAAAGTTCGTACCAGGTTCCGGTTGACGAGGTTTTTCAAGCTTTGCAGTCAAAAAACACCGGGCTAACCTCCAACGAGGCTAAGGCCCGGCTGGGGCAATACGGATACAATGAGCTGGAAATAAAAAAACGCGGACCTATTGTCAGATTCTTACTTCAGTTTCATAATGCTTTGTTATATGTCCTGATAGCAGCCGCCATCGTTACTTTTTTGCT
>DAOUAU010000342.1:0-5889 GCA_034433195.1 Dehalococcoidales bacterium | reverse complement strand
GAAAATAGCCAATAAACTCTTCTATATACGGGTTGGGTCCGTTTCTATTGTGATGGCAGCTACGGCATTTGGTTTATTCTGGATATTCGGCCACTTTGCAATAGAGGCTGAAAGCTCGTTGCTGATTCAAGCACAGACGGCCACTTTCATGGCAGTAAAATTGCTGCATGTCGGTTACATCTTCACCGCCCGGTCAATAACACAGTCAGCTTTTACTTTCAGCCCGTTCTCCAACAAGTGGATTATGGTGGGTGTTGGCATCACTATCGTTAGCCAGCTTGTCATTACCTATGCTCCATTTGCTCAGGCAGTATTTAAAACGGCGGCCTTCCCGGTCGAGTGGTGGCCAATTGTAATCCTGGCTCTTCTACCCTGCTTTTTGGTCACCGAAGGGGAGAAACTTGTCAGGAGACAATTACAGAAAGGAAAAAACCAATCTTAGCCTGAAAAAATTTGTCTGGGATAGTCAACAGTATAGCTGATATTTTCACTGGCGCCTTGCCTGTTCTGGTTATTTGTTATTTTGATACCTTATTATTTAAAGCCAGTCACAATCCAAAGTGAACACGGTTTCTTGGAATTTCTCATAATCAACGGTAAAAAGCCATCATTCATCAATAACCGCAAAACAATAGTGGATTTGACTTTGACTTCGATCTGTGTTAATGTGTATTATAATACACGTATTGCAATTCATAATTAGTTGTGCAATCAGTATTTGCTGGCGTTAATACCGTGGAGGCCCTCAATCAAACTATGAAAAAGGGAGAATGGACATTTCTCACCAACCACGGACGAATACTGGCATATTTGTTCAGAAATCAGCAAAGCACTACCGAAGAGATTGCCAAAGAAGCGGGAATTTCGTTACGGGCAGTGCAAAAGATTATTGATGACCTGGAAATTAGCGGGTAT
Organism: Dehalococcoidales bacterium; assembly: GCA_034433195.1. GTDB lineage: Bacteria > Chloroflexota > Dehalococcoidia > Dehalococcoidales > UBA3254 > DATIKD01. The sequence goes on along the minus strand of DAOUAU010000342.1, from coordinate 4,974 downwards.
ATCGCCCGGCATAAAGAAGGCCGTTGCAACCGGTATGTTATTCATCCGGAACAGCCGATGCGGCACCGTTTGGAAAGGGACCATACTATTGGCGATATTCTGAACGTTTTAAAAGACAACCCTGTAAAAGAACTGACAAACAGGGAAAAACTGTAAATCACCTATTATCCGGCTGTTTGAGTTTACCCGTGTGTTTGAAATGAGTTTACTGGCTGCTACCGGTTATAAGTTAGTATGATTTGTATTGAAGTATATTTTTAAAAGGAGGCAATTTGTGACGAACGTTGTGGTGGATACCGATCTAAAAGGTCTGAAACTATTCAAGCGAGGCAAGGTCAGAGATGTATATACATATGAGGATAAGCTTCTGATAATATCAACAGACCGCATATCCGCCTTTGATGTCGTCCTTCCTAACGGAATTCCGCAGAAAGGTGAAGTTCTCACGGCATTATCAATATTCTGGTTCAATTTCTGTCAGGATATAATCTCAAATCATCTGGTTAAGGGAGAAATACCCTTCCTGAATGAGGCTGATAAGAAAACCATAGAAGGTCGATCAATGCTGGTTAAAAAGACTGAACCGATTAAAGCGGAATGTATCGTTAGAGGTTATTTATCCGGCAGCGCCTGGAAAGAATACCAATCGACCGGAAAAGTGACTGGTATTACCCTTCCACCTGGTCTCAAAGAGTCTCAAAAACTTGACAAGCCTATTTTTACGCCGTCTACCAAGGCAGAAACCGGACATGATGTCAATATATCCTTTCCTGAACTGGTCAAATTAGTAGGTAATGATATTGCTCATAAAATCCAGGAAGTTTCGCTTAAAATATATGTCAAAGCGGCGGATTATGCGGAAAGAAAAGGAATCATCATCGCTGACACCAAATTCGAATTTGGACTGTATAAAGGGCAGTTGCTGCTGATTGATGAAGCGCTTACCCCTGATTCTTCCCGCTTCTGGTCAAAAGCTGAATATGCTGTTGGGACTAATCCACCCAGTTTTGACAAGCAATATGTCAGAGATTATCTGGAAAGCATAAAATGGGATAAAAATCCGCCGGCGCCTCAATTACCGCCAGCAATCATTGCCGAAACCAGCAAAAAGTATCTCGAAGCTAAAAAAAGGCTTATCTCATAACTGATGTATACATCACGGAAAATACCGGACACCGGCCGGGTCCATTTGCCATGAGAGCAACCTTCGCACCGGGTGTGTTCCATGACATTGAACCATGGAGTAGCATTGTGTTTTCCGTTTAGTGGTAGCGGGTTTGGTTCGTTCGATAAAAATATTCCCGGGAAAGACTTTTTATCGAGAAGCTTGGTCCATGTCTGTACTGACATAATAAACTTGATGGATATCATGTGTATCCAACCTGGAATAATTTTTAAAATTTCAGCCCGTCATCCGGCAGGGCGGGGTGTGACAGGATATTGATTTACGTTGTTGAATTCAGGTTATTATCGCGGGAGTGACATCTCTTTTTATACCATGATTTTTTGTTTCTCAGATCCAACAGGAAAAACACTATGAAAAGACGGGCCGGTCTTTTTTTGGACCGTGACGGGACACTGGTTGAAGATTGCGGCATTTTGAAAGATCAGTCCCAGGTTAATTTTTTACCCGGTACTGTGAAAGCGCTCAAACGGCTTCAAGAAAAATTTTTACTTTTTATCGTCACCAACCAACCGGGCGTAGCCGATGGGCAATTGACTTTAAAAGATGTAAATGCTGTTAACAGCTTTATTCTGAAATATCTGGCTGATGCCGGCGTTTTTATTCAAGATGTCTATGTGTGTCCCCACCGCAGAGATCAGGGCTGTATATGCATTAAACCCAAACCTTACTTTATTCAGCAGGCAGCCGCCAAATTTGGACTTGATCCTGGTCTATCGGTTGTTGTAGGTGATCATCCCCATGATATAGAACTGGGCAAGGCCGCCGGTGGCTGCGGCATTTATGTGCTTACCGGGCATGGCCGCAAACATCTTCATGAACTCAATCAGGAATCATTGGTGGTACCAGGTCTGAAAGAAGCCTCAGACTGGATATTCGCTCTGGCGCAATATGATAACCAGGCGCAAAAACTAAAAGATGAGTTATCTCGCGCTGGTGATGCTATCAAACGAGGTCAGCTGGTAGCATTTCCTACCGAAACGGTATATGGACTTGGCGCTAACGCCTTTGACGCTCAGGCCGTAGCAAGGGTTTTTGAGGCAAAAAGGCGTCCCAGGATTGATCCTTTAATTGTGCACATCGCTGACATATCTCAGGCTGACACGCTGGTCGAGGCATTTAGTCCGGAGGCGCGCAAGTTGGCTGAAAGTTTCTGGCCCGGGCCTTTGACCATGATTCTGAAAAAGAACCGGACTGTTCCGGATATTGTGACATCAGGCCTTCCCGATGTTGCCATTCGCATGCCGGATAACCAGTTAGCGCTGGCATTGATCAGGTTATCCGGGGTCCCCATTGCCGCTCCCAGTGCCAATCCGTTTGGCTATATCAGTCCCACCACGGCTGATCACGTACGCCGGCAACTCGGAAAGGAAATAGAGATAGTTCTTGACGGCGGTGACTGCCGGGTAGGCGTAGAATCCACTATCGTGTCGTTTTCGGATAATAAGCCCGCAATTATGCGTCATGGCGGCATTCCGGTGGAAGAAATAGAACGCATCATTGGACCGCTTTCCGGAGTCCGGCAGTTACAGGCAACCTCCATTTATCCTGGGCAGTTTCCCCGTCATTATTCACCGCGCACTCCATTAGTCCTGCTAAATCAGGATGAGCCGTTGCCCGGCGGCAGTCACGTCGGTTTACTATCCTTCGGACCGTACACCCAGGGAATATCTTATGCGGCTATAGAAATATTATCCCAAACCCGCAATCTTGATGAAGCCGCTGCTAATTTATATCGTGCGCTGCACCGGCTGGATGCCTTAAACCTGGAAACCATCTTTGCTTATCTTGTTCCGGATGAGGGTCTCGGGGTTACCATTAACGACCGGCTAAGAAAAGCATCGAATCAGTCAAAGCGAAATCATCAATAAAATAAGAGGCGCAAGCCATGAAATACATTGTTCTGGTTAGTTCAATCCTTATTCAAATGTGTCTTGGCGGACTTTATGCCTGGAGTACGTTTGTTCCCAGTCTTCGCACAGACTATCATCTCACTACAGCGCAAACTCAAATCATCTTCGGATTAATGATTGCCACCTTTACCATCATAATGAACTTTGCCGGACGGATGCAGGAGAGATGGGGGCCGCGTCCCGTCGTAATTATTTGCGGCGTGCTCTTCTTTTTGGGATATCTCATCGCCAGTGTCTCCAATGGTCAATTTTGGGTATTGCTCTTGGGAATTGGAATCGTCGCCGGGGCAGCCACCGGGTTTGGCTACGTTTGCCCGCTGGCGACCTGTATGAAATGGTTTCCCAGCCGTAAAGGTTTAGTAACCGGATTGTCAGTGGGAGGCTTCGGCGGTGGGGCAATATTGTTGTCATGGGTGGTAGATGGTCTATTGACGTTGAATATCAATACCCTGGAAATATTCAGAATAATCGGTATCGGTTATGGTGTTTGTATCTTGATCGCCTCGATATTTATGGTGGTTCCAACAAAGCTGGTTACGCACACCACCAACCTGTCCAGAGAGATCAGAAAAATCGTCAGAACCCGGCCATTTTGGGGCTCCATCGCAGGTATGCTTACCGGTACATTTGCCGGGCTTCTGATCATCGGCAATCTGATGCCTATTGCCCTGTCCTTCGATTTTTCTTTTGAAACAGCCGCTCTGGCTATCACTGCTTTTTCAATTGGTAACGCCAGTGGTCGTGTAGTCTGGGGATGGGTATTTGATAAAATTCATGATACAACCATCATTCTCTCCCTGGTAGTTTTGGCGATTTGCTCTCTGATACTATCATGGAGCGGCCATTCAACTGTTTTCTTTCTTGTGGCGTCATTTTTGGTTGGCTTTAGTTTCGGCAGTTGCTTTGTTCTTCATGCCACACTGGTTGCACATCTGTATGGCACCAGGTATGTCGGCTCTGTTTATCCGCTGATATTTCTGGCATATGGTTTTTCTGGAATTGCCGGACCGACTGTTGGTGGTACATTATTTGATTTCCTGGGTGGTTATGTTGAAGCTATTTGGGTCAGCGCCGCCATTGCAGCCCTCGGATCAATTCTAGTTTGGTTCTTTTTCCGCACCTCCAGCTCATACAAAAAATTAATCGATTAAAATAAATTATCGCATAATGTTTCCTTTATAATCAGCACATTGAAAATACCATTGATAACTCAGTCTCAAAATCACCGCATTGGTGACTTTCAATGCTCTGATGAGCCGCACTGTTCAACTGGATTGCTGCCGGATAAACTGCAGATGTAGTCTCTGATTTCTCCTCCTGACACTGGGTGTCACAAATTGTTTATTAAAAGCATCTCTGCATGGTCTTTTCACTTTTTTATTCCAGTACAACCGCTAACAGTATCTCATCCCTGTCAGTCATCTTCAATCAGAATTCAGGATATGACCGGGTAAATGTACCTCATTCGTCACGGGTTGAGAATCCTGCGGCGTCTATATGTCCTGAGCCAGGATAAGTCAAAGAGCATAAAAAATTCTCACCCTTTTTTGAAGGGTGAGTATTTTTAAATCAGATTTTAAGATGATTAAGAATTCAGGCCGTCATAGCGGCTTTTCTGCGGCGCATCAGAATGAATCCACCCAGTCCCAGTACACCGGCTCCCAGCAATATCGCAGTGGCCAGTTCGGGCAGCGGATATCCCGGATCAGTCTGAGGCGATGATACGTTAGATCCTTTTACACCCATACCGGTATGAACAACATGGTTTTTGTTATCGTTATTGATGATTTTCACGGCTAGCCATTTGCCGTTCTCAATCGTAACCGCACCGGTTTGCGCGGCGGCTAAAATAATCTGTCGCCCTGCGGATACACTAAA
>DAOUAU010000341.1:0-2945 GCA_034433195.1 Dehalococcoidales bacterium | reverse complement strand
AAAAACGATTGACTTGAGTTTTCGATCTATGGTATATATTGATAAGAGACATGGCAACGTAGCTCAGTGGTAGAGCAGGGGACTCATAAGCCCTTGGTCAGTGGTCCAAATCCACTCGTTGCCACTTTTTTTTACCCCTGTTTGTCAACCCCAAAAGGCGCCGCCGAAATACCACCAAATCAGAAAACCGTCGCTTCAGTTTCTGCTGTCTTGATTAACGGAAAAATCTCAGGATTCAGGCAGGGTTACCAAAAAAGCCGTGAACTAATAAAGGTCTTTCTGATGTTTTTTCTGTGTTTCCCAAATATTATTCCGGCCTGAGCTTTACCAATTGCCCAGGCCGGAATTTTAAAAATAAGAGAGATGAAGCCGGTGTTAATTAACTAATTGGTGGCGGCTGAATTAGTATTAGCGACACCAGCCCCGGTTGGCAGACAGCGATCAAAGCAGCGCCCCGGCCCCCATCCACCACGCCCCGATTCACCTTTCATTCGCAAACCGGGCACATCAATATTCGGTTTGGATTCCAGCCAGGTCTTGTACTGGGCTGCCTCTTCGGCCGTCAGTTTGCCAGCCGTCACCATTTGATCTATGCGGGATTTGGCCGCCTGCAGTGCTTCAGCCGAACGCTCAGCGTTGATTTCTTTTTGTGCCTGAATCAACGCAGCTTCCACTGTATCAGTATCCAATCCCAGAATAGCAGCCACCTTTTCAGCCAGTACCTTTTGCCGGTCACTCTGAGTGGTAGTTGCCGAGTTGCCGGATTTGGCATAAGCCGCGCCGGCCATCACACCCACCACCACTACGATAGCCATTGCCAGCACCGCCATAATTATCCATTTTCTTTTTTTGAACATCCACATCACCTCCAGGGTTATTTTTTCACTTGTATCCGGTTGACTTTCCGCTTCATCCCATCTTCACATTATCATCTTAGCAGCAGAATATTAAGAAGTTATTAATACATCAGGGCGCCAGCCATCTGCTCCAATATTCAAAATGACATCTCCAGTCATAACTACCAGGATTAATAAAAAGCCCGTTCTCGGACTGACGGGTTCAAAGAACGGGCTGGCTATTTTGCCGATAAAAAATATTACGGCGAGGGTGGTGGCGGCTCTCTTAAGCGTAAAGTTTGAATGATGATGGCGCTGGCCATCTCAAAATCCAGGCGTTCGGTGTTAACTACGATATCATAGTAGCTGGGGTCTTCCATTTCAGCTCCGAAATACCTTTTTAAAAACTCACGAGCGGCATTATCAAAACGGGCCATTTCCTGCTTGGCTTTGTCCTCAGTCAATTTCATGCTTTCCATCACTCTTTTCAACCGGATGTTGAAAGGCGCTACTATGGACACATTGATAGTATGCGGATGTTCCCGTAAAATAAACTGGCTGCCGCGTCCATAGATAACCGAACGTCCCTGGGCCAGTTCCTTGATCAAGGAGGTTAAAGCGGCCAGGTAACGGGTATCATCCAGCGGAATTTGAGAGATGGGCAAATAGGCGCCCTGAACACCCACGCCGGTGGCATAACCTTTCTGCAAAGCCTCTTCAATACGCTCACGCAAAGATACCGGCGGCATTTCTTTGGCAATAACCTCGGTCTCTTGCAGATTTAATCTGGAAGCTACCTGTGCCAGAATCTCGCGGTCAATATAATCCCATTTCAATTTATCACACAGCATTTTCCCAATTTCAGGAGCCCCACTCCCCATCTTACCCCTTATGGTTATTACTGGCATACCACACCTCCTTCACTTGTTTTTGGAGTTTCCCCTGGCTTTTACTGCTCTGCCAGATGCCGAATACAAAGCCATAATAAATTTCTATTTTATAGTACCATCTTTGGCACCAGACCTATAGCCTGATCCAAAGATATTCTGCCGTATCAGCCTCGTTCAGTTTTTTATTATACCATATCTGTCAAGGCCATATCGAAATTGGTTAACCTATGTGATAATAATTCCTTCCAAATTCATGATTTGACAAATATCTGCTCTGCCGAAAACCGTTAAATGTTTATAACAGACATTGCCAAATCACTGCCGGAAAAAAGGCAAGCCGGAAGACCGGCAAAGACACATGGTGAAAGTAAAAATAACTACTTGACCAGATACATGTTTCCGTCTTCCGAAGTGATGTAGACTTTTCCGTCCACCATCAAAGGACTGGTGGAAATTGGCCCACCCACCGCAATATCTTTGATTATTTTCCCGCTGGCAGCATTCAGAAGATATAAATGTCCATCAGATGCGGTGGCGTAAACGGTATCCTGAGATAAAATACCGGCATAGGCGACGGTGCCGTTGACAGGTGTAACCCACTGTCTATCTCTGGCAGTCAGATTGATGGAGACTACCTTTTTACTGAACCCGATATAAAGATTATCACCGTGAAGAGTAGGTGAGGCGGTGGTGAAGTCACCCCACGAAAATACCGACCATAAATAGCCTGATGGCAGAGGCGGGGCCGGTAAATCACCGTAGAAGTGTAATACCTGCCAGGGCGGTCTGAGGACAAACTCTCCAAACCAGTTGCGGGCTTTTCCTTCGGTAGCATAGACTACGGCATCCGATGAGACAAAATAAGCCTTATCTCCGGAAACAACCGGGGATGACACGATTATTTTGCGAGTATTCAATCTAAAACGCTGCTTTCCGTTAGCCGCGTTCAGCGCGTAAAAATTGCCGTCTACCGAACCCACAAACAGTATACACTCAAATACCGCGGGTGAAGAACTGATGGAGCCGCCAGTCTCTTTGGACCAAATCTTTTTACCCGTATTGGCATCCAGACAATATATAGAGTAATCGTCGCAGCCAAAATATACTTTCCCATCCGCAACGGCGGCCGATGACTTGACCGGGTATCTGACCTGATAATCCCAGATCTTAACCCCCGTTTTTGCATTTAAGGCCGTAAATGAGCCGTCATTGGAACCAA
>DAOUAU010000340.1:0-3687 GCA_034433195.1 Dehalococcoidales bacterium | reverse complement strand
AGTAGTTCGATTGTCATCAGGGTAACGGTTGAAACTCCGGCCATCTGGGGCACAGTGGCTCTGATTGTGATTGTTCTGGTGATCGCCGGCCTGGCAGTTTTGTTTTTGAAATTAGGCAGGCGGTAATCAGCTATGTTGATGGTGGAAACATCCCAGCTAACCAAAAAATACGGTGAAACTACCGTAGTGGATAATCTCAACCTTCAAATTAGTGAGGGCCAGATATACGGATTTCTGGGTCCCAACGGAGCCGGAAAAACCACTACCATCCTGATGCTGATGGGGTTGACTAATCCGACCAAAGGGACCGCCAGTATCGGCGGATTCAACTCCACCCGTGAAGCTTTGAAGGTGAAACGCATTGCCGGTTACATTCCGGAGAAGGTGGGATTTTATCCGGATTTGACCGCCCGAAATAACCTGCAATATACCGCCCATTTAAATGACATTTTTGGGCAGAATTCCGTTCAGGCAGTGGACAAAGCCCTGGAGTCAGTAGGGCTGATCGATAAAGCTAATACTCCGGTTTCTCAGTTTTCCAAAGGTATGAAACAGCGTTTGGCCATTGCGGATATCCTGATCAAGCAACCCAAAGTAGCTTTTCTGGATGAACCCACTACGGGCATTGATCCGGCCGGCATCACACAGATTTTGGACTTGATCAGCCAGATAGCCAAGGATTCTAAAATGACCATCGTGATGTCATCTCATCAACTCAGCCAGATCCAGCGCATCTGCAGCCATGTCGGCATTATGAACAAAGGCAAACTGATTTCCGAAGGCTCGATCGAACAATTAGGCAAAAAAGCCGGCGGCGGAAAAATCGTGGTAGAACTGCAGCTGGCTGAGATAACCAAAGAGCTGTTAGACGGCATCCGGGCGGTGCCGGGTGTAATCAATATTGAACGGCATGAAAACACCCTGAATATCAGCTGCAATGAGGACCTCAGACGGCAAATTTCCAAAGTTGTTTCAGATCATAACGGATTAATTACCCAAATGAAGCTCCAGAGCTTCGCTCTTGAAGAAATATACATGAAGATCCTTAAAGGGGCTTAAAATGTCGGCTTTTTTCACTGTCACCAAAAAGGAATTACAGGACCACTTTAATAGTTGGCGTGTTCTGATTCTGCTATTGATCATGGCAGCCACCGTACTTTACATCTTCATGGCTGCCAAAGGAATCAGGTCATCCGTATCCAGCGATACGCAATTTATCTTCATAGCGATTTTCAGCTCGCAAGCCTTTGCCACAGGCACCACCTTTATTCCGAACAACTTCATTACTTTAATGGCTACCATCATACCCATTGCCGGTATAATTCTGGGGCTGGACGCTATCAACAGTGAAAGGAGTAACGGCACTTTGGGGCGATTGGTCTCCCAACCCATCTACCGCGATAGTATCATCAACGCCAAATTTCTGGCCGGCGGATTGACGATTACGGTGATGTTGGTAACCAGCGTCCTGCTGGGCAGTGCTATGGCCATGCGGATGATAGGAATAGCCCCCGGTTCAGAAGAAATGCTCAGGATTATCTTCTTTCTGGCGATCGGCATCGTGTACGGAGCATTCTGGCTGGGTTTGTCCATCCTTTTCTCCACGCTGTTCAGACAAGTGGCCATCTCAGCCATTCTTTCAGTAGTTGTCTGGCTCTTTTTTTACTTTTTCTACCCGCTGATTGTTGACGCCATTGTGGGCGGGTTGAATGCCACCATAGAAAACATGCAGCTAGCAGTTTTGATGACCCGAATATCTCCCATCCAGTTATTCCAGGAAAGCATTGCTGTTATCTTGATACCCCTGATGCGTTCAACCTCACAATTTATCCAGTTGCTGTCCAGTGACGCGACATACTACTTTGTGCTTAATCCTCTCCCCCTGGTGCAAAGCTTATTAGGCGTCTGGCCGCAGTTGATTATTATTGTTTTGATGACTGTGGTTTGTTTTGTGATATCCTACGTCAAATTCATGTTTGAGGAAATCCGCTCCCTGTAAGCCAGAGGCAGTGTCCAAAAGCCTGGTTGAATTTATTTCTCCAGGCTTTTTCTTTTCCGGCGGTTAATAAATTCAATAATGCCTCAAAAAAGTAGTTTTTGTATCTATTACTAAACCACACCTCTGGTGAAACCCACAGGCCTTCTTTAAAAAGAGTAAAATGGAATTATGAAATGTGGAGGCACACTATCAGCATCAGACCTGAATTACTGGTTTTAGATATTGACGGGACCCTTATCAACAAATCAAATGCCATCTCAGAAGTGGACCGTTCGGCTTTACAGGCGGCAGCACGCGCCGGAGTCAGAATCGCTCTGTGCACCGGACGGGTCTTTGAAACCGCTAAACAGATTTTACGCCAGCTTGATTTGGAAGGGTTTCACATCTTTTTTGACGGGGCTCTGGTATGCGATCATCTGGGCACGGAAGAACTCTATTGTCAGCCCATCCCGCCTGAAATCGCCAGAAAAGCCAGTGAACTGGCGCTATCTCAAAACATCCCGCTGGATTTTTATTCCAGCCGGAATTTTTACGTCATGCGTAAAAGCTGGAGAAGTGACATACGCAAAGAGTATTTTGGCATTGAAGCTACCGTGGCTGATTTCAGGACGCTGTGGCAACATGAACGTTTGATCAAGGGCACACTGGTTTATAACACTCAGGCGGACGAAAAGACCACGCGTGAGTATCTGGCATACCTGCGGAACTCTCTCAGTTTTGCCTGGTCCACCATTCCGGCATATTCGGGCTATCATTTTGTGAACCTTATCGATACAGGTGTTTCAAAAGGAAAAGCTCTCAAAGTGCTGGCTGACCATTATAAAATCGGTTTGAATGAAGTAATGGCGGTGGGTGATGGGTCTAATGATATTCCGTTATTATCTACCGCCGGAATTGCCGTAGCCATGCAAAACGCCCCGGAGGCGCTGAAGGCCGAGGCGGATTTCATCACCGCGGATGTGGAGCATCACGGCGTCGCTCAGGCCGTCCGGCAGTTTATTATGTAACTATTTCAGGGTCTATCCCAGGCTTTCCTTGATTTTTTGGGCCAGATTGCGGTTTATGCCATTAACCGCCAATAATTCTTCCAGTGACGCTTCTTTGATACCCTGCACTGAACCAAATTGTTTAATCAAAGCTTTCTTTTTCACGGGCCCAATGCCGGAGATTTCATCCAGTGCCGATGCGAAAGTGCGTTTCTTATGCACTTTCTGAAAATAACTGATGGCAAAGCGGTGGGCTTCATCGCGCAGCCTTTGCAGCATTTTCAAACCATTGGATGATTTGGGCAGTATGACAGGTTGACTACGTGCCGGCAGATACAACTCTTCATTTTCTTTGGCCAGCCCTGCCACCGGAAGGACATCCAGTTTCAATTCTTTCAATACTTCCAGAGCGGCATTTAATTGCCCTTTGCCGCCGTCAATGATGACCAGATTGGGCAGAACCCTCCAGTCTGAAGCCGCGCCTTCACTTAAAACTGCTCTCTGGAATCGTCGCCGCAGCATTTCCTGCAGCATGGCAAAATCATTGGCGCCTTCAACGCCTTTAATTTTAAAACGCCGGTAATCGGAATTTTTAGGTTTGCCGTCTATAAAAACCACCATGCTGCCCACAGCGTCTGTGCCTTGAATATTGGAAATATCATAACCTTCGATGCGGACCGGCGGTGCTGACAGTTGAAGCTC
>DAOUAU010000339.1:0-4155 GCA_034433195.1 Dehalococcoidales bacterium | reverse complement strand
TCAAAGAAAAAGTCACGGTATGGCTATCACCGCTGGGTGCGCCTGTAGCTATGATGTTTTTTAATCCGGGCGCGGCAGACGGGACTATAATCTGGGCTGTCCATGTACCGCCGGAGACTATCACCAGTGGGGGAGTTGTGGAAATGGCGGCGCCGCCGAAGGTTAAGCTGATCAGATCGTTGTTAACGCCGGTTCCGCTGATTATCACTGGAGTACCCGCCGGTCCGGTGGTGGGGGTTATTGTAAAAGTAATGGCTGCTTTCACCGGCACGCTCAAAAACATTGATATAACCACTACTAATAATGAGATTATCGCGCCGGTCCTTAATAGTTTAGGCATTATTCTGGTCCATCCTTCCCTCAGATTAGCTGCTCCCCGCCCCGTATGATATAACACGATTGTCACGATTATATCGTATAGGCCAGTGATATTCAATTCAATTTTTCTATCAGGCTGATATTCAGCACATAGCCGGAGCGGGGCGCCGGTCAAAAAAAGCAGGTTAAAAACCCGGGAGGGTTGAGAGGAAAAACGCCAAAACAGTATCCCGTTAAATTTTACTAACAGCTTGAATTATGTTATGATTTAATCAATATACGCCTTAAAACCAGCTCCGCATAAAAAGAGCACCACCCGGATCAATTATCAGTTTTGTTCCAAATTAGATGATATGGAGAAAATATGGCAGTTTTAATTACCGATACAACCCTGCGAGATGCCCATCAATCCCTGATCGCCACCCGAATGCGCACCCGCGATATGCTGCCGGTGGCGGCTGCCATGGATAAGGTGGGTTTCTTTTCATTGGAAGTCTGGGGCGGCGCCACTTTCGATACCTGTATTCGTTTTTTGAACGAAGACCCCTGGGAGAGGCTGCGGCTTATCCGCGAAAAAGCTCCTAAAACCAAACTGCAGATGCTGCTGCGCGGTCAGAATCTGGTGGGTTACCGCCATTATCCGGATGACGTTGTGCAGGAATTCATTCGCTTGTCAGTTAAAAACGGTATTGATGTAATGCGCATTTTTGATGCTTTGAATGATTTCCGTAATATGGAGGTTTCAATCAAGGCAGCCAAAAAATACGGCGCTCATGTTCAGGGCACCATCTGTTATACCACCAGCCCGGTTCATACGATTGAAGAGTTCGCTAAATTTGCCCTGCAACTGGAGCAGGCCGGATGTGATTCCATCTGCATCAAGGACATGGCCGGATTGATTTCACCTCCGGACGCCGCCGCTCTGGTGAAAGCCATCAAATGCTGCATCAAGATTCCACTGGACCTGCATACTCATTGTTCCAGCGGCATGGCGCCCATGAGTTATTATGCCGCCGTTGAAGCAGGAGTGAATATTATCGATACTGCCTTTACGGCTTTAGCCTGGGGCACCTCCCAGCCTCCTACCGAAAGTACGGTGGCCGCTTTGCAAAGGACTCCCTATGATACCGGTTTGGATTTGGAAAAACTGTATGAAATCGGTGAGCAAGTGGCTGCTCTGGCGGCTACCTATCGACATTTGTTTACCGCCGAGGCTACTCGTCCGAATGTCAACGTCTTGCTGCATCAGATACCCGGCGGAATGTTATCCAATCTGGTCAGCCAGCTCAAGGAACAGAATGCCCTGGATAAATTGGGCGAGGTTTGGAAGGAAGTGCCGCGCGTGCGGGCTGAACTGGGGTATCCGCCCCTGGTTACCCCTACTTCTCAATTAGTGGGTACGCAGGCGGTGTTGAATGTTATCTCCGGCGGACGTTACAAGAAAGTGACCAAAGAAGTCAAAGACTATCTGCTGGGTTATTACGGAAAAGCTCCGGGGGAAATTGATGCGGATGTTAAAAAGCTGGTGACCGGGGATGCCCCAGCCATCACCCAGCGTCCGGCTGATTTACTGGCCCCTGAGCTGGATAAAATGCGCGAGGATGCCAAAAAACTGGGGCTGCTGCACAAGGAAGAAGATGCTCTGACTTATGCCCTGTATCCCCAGGTGGCATTGAAATTTTTACGTGGCGAAGCCAAAGAAGAAGCCATCAAACCTGTGGCTGTAGCGGCGCCGCAACCTTCAGAGAGTTCAGCGGCCGCCTTCCCCAATGAGTTCACGGTGGATGTGGATGGAGAGGTTTTTAATATTAAAATATCATCTGTTCTGGGTGCCGCAGTTGAGGTAGAGAAACCCCGCAACAACAAAAAGGAAGTGGTTAAAGGCAGCGTCGTTTCACCCATGTCAGGAATGGTGCTTTCCATCAAAGTGAAAGTGGGTGAAAAAGTCAAAGCGGGAGACCTGGTGGCTGTGATTGAAGCCATGAAGATGCAGAATGAAATACACTCCACTATCAACGGGGTGGTTAAAGCTATTATGTCCTTCGAAGGTGAAGTAGTCAGTGCCGGAAATGTTCTGGTGGTGGTGGAACCGGATGTTAAATAAAGTACTGGTGGCCAACCGCAGTGAAATTGCTATCCGCGTGATGCGGGCCTGCCGCGAACTGAGCATCAAATCCGTGGCGGTATATTCTGAGGCGGATAAAGACGCGTTGTTTGCCAAATATGCCGATGAATCTTACTATCTGGGGCCTTCTCCTTCACCTGAAAGTTATCTCAATATTCCCAAAATTATCGCCATAGCCAAAGAGAGCGGGGCTGATGCCATCCATCCGGGCTATGGGTTCCTTTCGGAAAATCCTAATTTTGCCTATGCCTGCGAAAAGGCCGGCATCAAGTTCATCGGCCCTTCCAGTAAAGTGATCGAAACCATGGGCAACAAAGTATCCGCCCGCCTGCTGATGAAAAAAATTAATGTTCCCACCGTGCCGGGAACTGATGAGAATGAACAAGATTTTTCCCGCGTCAAAGATGCGGTCAAAGATATGGGCTATCCGCTGCTGATCAAACCGGCCAACGGCGGTGGCGGCATTGGTATGACCGTGGTCACCCAGGAATCTGAGCTGGAGCCTTTCTGGGCTTTAGCGCGGAAAATCGCTGTCAGCACTTTTGGCAGCGGTGATCTGTACATTGAAAAATATCTGGTCAATCCCCGTCACATCGAATTTCAGGTGCTGGGAGATTCCCACGGTAATGTAGTTCATCTGGGGGAGCGTGAGTGTTCCATTCAGCGCCGCCATCAAAAACTGGTTGAAGAGTCTCCTTCTCCGGTTATCACTCCTGAACTGCGGGCTGAAATGGGAGAAAAAGCCGTCAGTATTGCCAGATATGTCCACTATGAAGGCCCCTGCACCATGGAATTTCTATTCTCCCAGGGGAAATATTATTTCCTTGAGGCCAATACCCGCATCCAGGTGGAACATCCGGTGACAGAAATGGTCACCGGTATTGACATAGTCAAAGAGCAATTACGCATTGCTTCCGGATTGCCTTTGAGTTTTTCACAAGCTGATGTAAAGCAGACCGGCCATGCCGTGGAATGCCGCATCAACGCTGAAGATCCGCTCAATGGTTTTGTGCCTTGCCCCGGAAAACTGACCGGCTACCGCTCACCGGGCGGTATTGGAGTACGGGTGGACAGCGGTGTGTATAACCGCTTTACCATCCCCCATTATTACGATCCCATGATTTCCAAACTGGTGGTCTGGGGACGTGACCGGGAAGAGTCCATTATACGCATGCGCCGGGCTCTTTACGAATATATTATTGTGGGAGTTACCACCAATATTCCCTTCCATAAAGCGGTGATGGAAAATCCCCGCTTTGTAGCCGGTGATTTGGGTACCAAGTTTATTGAAAATGAAACTACGCTGATTGATGACATGAAAAACATCATGGTGCGTGAGAAGCCGCTGGAAGAAAAATTATCCCAGATATTTGAAAACAAAAAGAAAGTGGCGGCGGTGGCGGCGGTGGCTGCCATTGCTCAGATGAACCCGCTCTGGCAGAAATAAACCAGAGACTGACTATTTTACTATATCAGCAGTTGAGATAAAAGAGACCCCCTCCTGAAAAGGATGGGGTCTCTTTTGAATTCAATCCGTTTGTCAGCACCTGGTGGGTAAGATGGTTTCCTGGCTTCTAGTAATTCTCGGCCAGCAGTTCATAGTAGGACCTTGGGTGCTTGCAGGCCGGGCAGCTTTCCGGAGCTTCAGTGCCTTCATGAACGTAACCGCAATTGGTGCAGTGCCATTTAACCGCCGTCTTCTTCTTGAAGAC
>DAOUAU010000338.1:0-1651 GCA_034433195.1 Dehalococcoidales bacterium | reverse complement strand
TCCTATGGAAGAATTGTCTGCCATCAATAATCCCTTACCTGAGTTGGTATCATTAACTCCCCCGGATGTCTGGCTTGAGGGCGGAGAGAAAATACCGGTTGGAGACTACAACTTACAGGTTATCAATACCCCCGGTCATTCTCCCGGGCATACCGCATACTATGAGCCCCGGCACAAGTTCATTTTCTCCGGCGATGTTCTGCTGCCAACGATTGCTACCAATGCTGCTACTCATATTCAACATATGATCAACCCTTTGCAGCAATACCTGGAAACTTTGAAACGTCTCAACGCACTGGATATCTCAATGGTATTGCCCGGGCATGAGTACCCTTTTAGTGCCTACCGCCGGCGGATCGCCGAACTGGTTGCGCATCATCACGCCAGAAGCCGGTCCATCCAACAGGTTTTTCAAGCCCATACTGAGAAGATGGATGCTTTTCAGGTGGCTCGCAGGATTGGTTGGACCACTCGAACTAAAACCGTTCAATGGGAACAACTGAAGCCGTGGGACAAACGTCTGGCGATGATGCAAAGCGTAGCCCACCTTGAGCTTTTGGTTTTCGATCAAAAACTGATAAAGTTGTGCATTAATGGTAAAATATATTATCAACCATTTCATGGAACAGGTACATCGGGTTAGGGA
Source organism: Dehalococcoidales bacterium (assembly GCA_034433195.1). Classification (GTDB taxonomy): domain Bacteria; phylum Chloroflexota; class Dehalococcoidia; order Dehalococcoidales; family UBA3254; genus DATIKD01. Next base: position 1,005 of record DAOUAU010000338.1, on the reverse strand, counting down.
TTGATTTTCCATCCCGGTATCCGGGTGCAATATTTGTGTGAAGAGGGAGGTAATTTGATTCATGGCGACTAAGATCGGTATTAATGGTTTTGGCAGAATTGGCAGGTTGGTCCTACGCGCTGTCAACCAGTATCATCGCGGCGAACTGGAAGTGGTGGCCGTCAATGATCTGACTGATAACAAAACTAACGCACATCTTTTAAAGTGGGACTCCAGCTATGGTCAATACCCCGGAGAAGTCCAGGCTTCGGCCGCTGGAATTATGGTGGACGGCCGTGAAATCAAAGTGCTGGCTGAAAAAGATCCGGCGAATATCAAATGGCAAGAACTGGGCGTCCAGATAGTGATAGAATCAACCGGTCTGTTTACGGATGCCTCCAAAGCCGCCGCTCATTTAAAAAGCGGTGCCAAAAAAGTCATTATATCCGCTCCTGCCAAAGATGAGGATGTCACGCTCGTCCTGGGTGTCAATGAAGACAAATATGACCCCCAAAAGCACCATATCATTTCCAACGCTTCCTGCACCACCAATGGACTGGCTCCGGCAGTCAAAGTACTTCATCAGAACTTCGGAATCATCAAAGGTTTGATGACCACTATTCATGCTTATACCAATGACCAGCGTATTCTGGATCAGCAGCACAAGGATTTACGCCGCGCCCGCTCAGCCGGCTTGAGCATGATTCCCACCTCCACCGGCGCCGCCAAAGCTCTCTCTCTGGTGATGCCCGAGTTGAAAGGCAAGCTGCACGGCTTTTCCATCCGTGTTCCCACTCCCACCGTTTCAGTAGTTGATCTGGTGGTTGATCTGTCTAAAGATGTCTCTGTAGAACAGGTCAATGCTGCTTTCAAAGTGGCTTCCGAGGGCCCCATGAAGGGCATTTTGCAATATTGCCAGGAGGAACTGGTCAGCGTAGATTTCAAGGGCAATAGCCATAGTGCCATCATTGACTCTTTAAGTACCCTCTCGATCGGCGGAAACATGATAAAAATCATCGTCTGGTA
>DAOUAU010000337.1:0-4124 GCA_034433195.1 Dehalococcoidales bacterium | reverse complement strand
TAAGTGCGGATTTTTTCGTGAAACAAGCCACCTAAAAGATTATAGACCGGCTGCCCAACGGCTTTTCCGATAATGTCCCAGCAGGCGATTTCAAAAGCGCTGATTACGGCGACCTTGGTCATGTCAGGGTGTCCATCATATCCGCTGACATAGATCTTTCGCCACATGGCTTCAATATTGAACGGACTGGATCCGATCACGAAGCGTTCCCCGATGGATTCAATTAATTTAGCAGCCACATGGGGATTGAAAGGGATCTCAAAGGCTTCTCCGATGCCTTCTATCCCGTCATTGGTGATCAGTTTAACCAATAACCAGTTTCTGCCTCCAAAGCCATGAGGGTCTATGACATATGTCTTCAGGTTTGCAATTTTCATATTTCTTTCTCCGGCGGTCAGCTATGGGTGAGACAGTTTATGATATGTTCAACTAAAAAGGTTTTCAGCCAGTGAGGGACCGGTTTTTGATTCGATTACTCCTGTATTCTCAATCAAAACAGCTGTTTGGGGGTTATTCCGAACGGGTTTTTATGCCTGACCGCTATTTTCCCTCCATCATAAATGAATTAGTTCAGCATCACAAATCTACCCATAAAACAGACACTTCAGCCGCATTTTCTTCACGGTGTCCGGTGAAGAGCCATACTATAAAACAAGACGCCCCTCAAAAAGGGGCGTCTTGTTTTATTGCAGATTGATTAGCGGAGTTGAAAACAACTAAAGGGTGCCTCTAAGTCTGGGATCAACGGCGTCTCTCAGCCCGTCGCCCGCCATATTGAAGGCGAAGACCACTAACATGATGGCGATGCCGGGAGCGATTGACAGCAATGGATATGATAACAGATATTTATAACCGTCATTTACCAGGCTGCCCCAGGCAATGGTGGGTTCTCTAACACCGATGCCCAAAAAGCTCAGCCCGGCTTCAGCCATGATGGTCATACCGATGGTAATTGTCATCATAACGATCATCGGTGGGAATGCATTCGGCAAAATGTGTTTGAACATGACGCGGTTGTTCCTGGCGCCAAAACTGCGTGCCGCCATCACATAATCATTTTCCCGAATCGTCATAGCCTGGCCGCACATCACCCGGGCGTATCCCGGTATCATACTGATACCCAGAGCGATAATCACCATTGTTACACCCCCGCCAAGAAGGGCGGCGATGGTCAGCGCCAGCAGCATTCCCGGAAAAGCCATCAGCGCATCAATAAACCGCATGATAATGGCGTAGGTAAATCCTCCGAAATAGCCTGCAGTCAGCCCTAATACTGATCCGGTTACTGACGAGAAAGCAATAGCCACGAAAGCGATGATCAGCGCCGTCCGCGAACCATAAATAATACGGCTGAATAAATCCCTGCCCAGGGCGTCCGTCCCCAGAAGATGTTCGCCGCCGGGTTTTTGAAGGACAGACATCAGGTCCTGTTCCAGGGGATCATGGGTGGCTACCAATCCGGGGGCGGCGGACAATACCAGGAAGATAACTATAATAATTGCTCCAAAAATAACTACCGGGCGGCCAAAGAATATCCTCAAAAAGAGTCGAAACCGGTTGACTTTTGGCGGAGATTCATTGAAAGTTCCGCTCTTTTCAACATCTGCTCCCATATTACCTGTCTCCTTAAACATAGCGTACCCTGGGGTCAAGCCATCCGTAGGAAAGGTCCACCACCAGGTTGGCGACCAGCGTCACAATGCCACCTACCAGTAGAGTGGCCTGCACTACGGGGTAATCCTGTGAAAAGAGCGCCTCAACTGCCAGTCGTCCCATTCCGGGTATACTGAATACGGTTTCAATCAGGACCGAACCGCCCACTATGGCGGCCAGGCTCATTCCTTTCAGTGTGACCACCGGCAGCAGTCCGTTTTTCAGAGCATGACTGATGATTATCGTTCGCTCTTTTAAACCCTTTGACCAGGCCGTCCGGATATAGTCCTGCCGCATCACCTCCAGCATGCTGGAGCGGGTCAAACGGACACTGGTAGCAGTCGGAGAAGCTGCCAGAACCAGGACCGGCAGTATTATCTCCCGTGTGTTTAACCAGAAATCCTTAAACGGTGAAGTATAGCCGTAAATCGGCAGCAAGTCCAGTTTAAGGCCAAATAAATATATCAGTAATATACCCAGCCAGAAAGAAGGTATGGTAATCCCCAGATTACCCAGGCTGGTCAGAACGTTGTCAATCCAGGTGCCCCGTTTTACAGCTGCGATCACACCTATGGGTATCCCGATGATGATACTGAGTATGAAAGCCAGACCTCCGATATGCAATGTAATCGGCAGCCGCCTGACGACATCATCCATAACTTCACCCCGGTGTATGATGGATTTGCCGAAATCTCCTGTGGTGACTCCGCCTAGCCAGTCGAAGTATTGTACTATAATCGGCCTGTCCAGTCCCAGTTCGCGCCTGATCTGATCAACCTGCTCCTGAGTAATCTCCTCTACATCTTGCCGGGAGAGGTACATCAGAATCGGGTCGCCGGGCAGTAAACGCACCATCAGGAAAACGATAATGGTGACTAAAAAAAGAACCAGCAGCATCTGCAATATGCGGCGAATTATATATGTTGTCATTATTATCTTCCTTCCCGGCAGCGGATAAGCTATCCGCTGCCGGGACCTTTTACCAATTGAACCGGAAGAGTATCAAGGTATTTTGTTACTTTGCTTTGGGGTCAATCCAGGCCATATCATGGATGAAGGTCAGGCGGCCGTACAGTTTGATTCCCGGGTCATTGGCGCCCTTGTTATAAAAAGAAACGACGGTCTCCTCAACGTAGGGTATTGCCATCAGGTCGTCATGCATAATCTTTACTACCGCCTGGAACGCTTTAGGGTCAAAGGCTTCAGTAGCCAGAGTGGCGTTGACAGCGTCAGTATATCCCGTGGGTGTTTTCACGCTGGGGAAACTCATAGCGCCGAAATAAAAATTAAACGTGGTGTTAAAATTGTCAAAGCTGGCCAAGCCATGGGCCAGTAAGGCATTTTTCCATCCGTTATAGCGGTAATCATCATACTTACCGGCTTCGGGGAAATCAGGAGTAGTAGTAATACCGACATCGTTGAACATTTTGGCAATAGCCGTGATGTAATCCCTGGGGATGACCCGCACAAAAGTGTGAATGGTGGTTTTAAAGCCATTCGGATAACCCGCCTGGTCTAACAGGAGCCTCGCTTTAGCCGGGTTATATTCCTGTACCGCCAAACCGGGTATAAAGGCTGCCGGATAACCAGGGTAGATTTGATATGCCGGAGCCATCAGGCCGAAACCCAGACCCTTTGCCAGAGCTTCACGGTTGATGGCATGTGAAGCTGCCTGACGTACTTTGAGATTAGACCAGGGGGAATCAGGATTCTTGCTGTCCGGGACCAGCACATATGTGCCACCGGCCTCAGAATAGTAATCATATTTTTGATCTACCAGTTCTCGAGCGGTCAGACCGGTCGCGTCAAATCTGTGCAGGTCTCCCTTTATAAAGGCCAATTTGCGAACGGTTTCATCAGCGATGACGACCCATTCCAGTCCATCCAGGTAGGGCTTGGTCTTATCCCAGTAATTCGGATTCCTGGTGTAGGTCAACCTGGAGTCACGTTCATAAGCCACAAATCTGAAGGGACCGGTGCCGACCGGATTCAGTCTTGTCCATTCCAGACCTTTCTTATTGAATGACGTTGGAGATATTATCGCGAAAGACCCGCCTGCCACAGTGGTCAAGGACGTATTCTGGTAGCTAACGATGTTGATGCGGACGGTATGAGGGTCGATCACATCTACTGAAGTGAAGTTCGGCGCCTTTTTGGCCGCGATAATCAGATCAAAATTCCATTTGACGGCATCAGCATTGAAATCGGTGTCATCGTGAAACTTGACTCCCTGGCGTAACTTGAATGTCATGGATTTGCCATCTTTGGCGATTTCCCAGGATGTTGCCAACATGGGTTCGATTATGCCGCCGCCTCTAACCCTGACCAACCTCTCAAGCGCAGGGGAGAACAGAGCCATGGCATCAGGCGCAGATTCTGCCGGGTAACCCAGCGGCGTAGCCGGCCCGACCCGCAGCGCCTGCTTAAAAACACCGCCATATACCGGTCCTCCTGCTGCCGGAGTGGTCGCG
>DAOUAU010000336.1:0-1780 GCA_034433195.1 Dehalococcoidales bacterium | reverse complement strand
GTTGGCAAACTCGAATTTGCTGGGGTCGCTGGGAGTATCAGAGGTGAATGAGAGATAGAAATCTACCGTAAAAGCTCCGGAAGAGGTATCCAGTTTGCCCACGTTCAGTACATAAACGCCAACCTTGACTTTGGTCGGATTAACGCCGGAAAGCTGATGCAGATCCGGGGTGGGGGCGATGTTGACAAGCGAATCGGCTGAGGCCGGTTGAACCGGCGAAGAGATCAAGGCTGATAGCCCAAATATCCCCAGAACACAGACCAACAATGTTACCAGCTTCAATTTTAACATCATCACAATCCCTTAGTTGACCTAGTGAAGAATGTAGCGGATGGGGTACATAATTGTCAACCATCGTTTTGGATGAAAGGCTGATTCTAACCCGGAAGAAACCGCGGCGCAAGGTTTTGGGCAGAGAACAGAACAGATGACGGCTGCCAGCCATCAGCGTGCAGGCAGAAAGGCAAAGGAACCAATGAGTACCAGGCGCGGCCTGGCCGGCTCAGAGTGAGAGTTACCACCTGTGACTGATGGCGTCATTGGGACAGGCTGAATGGCAGTTCAATGTATTGGCGGCCGAACAAGTGATATAACCGGGGCAGGCCAGATGCAGTTTCTTGCGGACATCTTCTCTAACCCGGGCTTTCGGCTGACCGTGATCATTGCGTCCTGTCTCCCAGACCCCAGAAGGGCAGGCCGGCACACATTTGCCGCAGCCGTCGCATTTGCCGCTGTCCAGCGTGATATAGTACTCACCGGTACCGTCGGAATAGCCGTAGCTGATTTTCATTTCTTCGCGTTTGCCTTTACCTTCCACTCTGTCCCTGGCGAAAAGGGCTGCGCCCAGGCAACCGGCCAGCTGCGGGTCAGGCGCTAAAAGAGGTTCCATTCCCACCTTTTCTCTGATTTTGGCTACCATTCCTTTGTTTTTAGAGATGCCGCCGCTAATGCTGAAATCGGACTTAATGGTCACTTTTTTCAAAAGGTTCAGGCAGCGGATCGAAATAGCTTCGTTCAGACCGGCCAGAATGTCTGACTTGGATACACCTTTGCGCAGGTAGGCCACCGCCTCCGAGCGGGCAAATACAGCGCAGATGGTATTGAATGGAATGGCGCCCCTGGACTGCAGCGCAATTGATCCGATTTCCGCCAGCGGCACATTCAGAACATCTGCGATCATCTCCAGAAAACGGCCGGTCCCGCCGGCGCACTTATCATTCATCACAAAATCAGTCACCACTCCTGCCGCGTCCACACTGATGGCTTTGCAATCCTGTCCGCCCATGTCCAGAATGGTACGCACTGAAGGAAAGAAGTAGTTGACACCGCGGGCGTGACAGCTGATCTCGGAGATATTTTCATTGGCGAAAGGTACCAGCACACGTCCATAGCCGGTGGCTACGATATAATCCAGATTCTCAATCCTCAGTCCGGTGCCTTCCAGAGTTTTGGCTATGGTATTTTTAGATGTTAGCACGCTCTCCGCTCCGGTATCACCGATGTAGGATGAGAGAATCTCACCGTCCTTCAAAACGACCGCCTTGGAGGCCCGTGAACCGATATCAATGCCTGCTGTGATCATCATTACTACTACCTTTTATGTATAATAAGTTTAACTTTTAACACGCGGAATGAGATTATTTCTTTCTACTGTAAAAACCTGAAACCCAGGACTGGCGGTGGCAGGCGAGGGTGTTATTTGGCGCCTTTTTCAATACTCTCCTGGGCCAATATGGCTGCTCCCAACGCCGCAACCATCTCCGGGTTCTCAGGTACCAAT
>DAOUAU010000335.1:0-8168 GCA_034433195.1 Dehalococcoidales bacterium | reverse complement strand
ATAAAATCGCACTGGCATTGATCCTGGGCGGCTCTATCGGAAACCTGATCGACCGCCTGTGGCTGGGTTACGTGCGTGACTTTATTGATGTTGGTCCATGGCCCATTTTCAATGTGGCTGATTCTTCAACGGTAGTGGGCACCATTCTCTTTGCTATTTCAATTCTGTTTTTAACACGGGATTCGAAAACAGGCAAAACACTGAAAGATGCCGGCTCCGGCAGTCCTCCACCTCCGGTTGAAATCAAATAGTTCCGGCGCCTATATTGTACCTCTCCCGCTTTACCTTTCGCCTTATTCTCTCTAAACTGAAGATAGTGAGGTGATAATATCAAAAACTTGACTATTGAATTAAAGGTGGAAGAATCCGGTTTCCGGCTGGACAAATATGTCAGCCTGAAGATTGCGGATCTTTCGCGTACTCGTACCCAAAAACTGATCCAGGACGGCCGCATTACTGTTAACGGTAAGTCCGCCAGGGCCAGCCTGCAGCTTGAGATCGGGAATATCCTGAAGATAGATATTCCCCCGCAGCACCCTTTGGAATTGCAGGCGGAAGATATTCCTTTGAGTATCCTGCATGAGGATGCGGACGTGTTGGTCGTGGATAAACCCGCCGGTATGACCGTCCACCCGGCTCCCGGGCATGACAGGGGTACTCTGGTCAATGCCATTTTAGCCCACGTCCCCAATTTGGAATCAGGTGAAAGCATTCGTCCGGGCATTGTGCACCGTCTGGACAAAGATACTTCCGGTATCATTCTGGTGGCTAAAAACCCGGTCGCCCACATGAAGTTGGCGGCTCAGTTTAAAAACCGCACGGTAACCAAGCTTTACCAGAGTCTGGTGCTTGGTCGTGTTAAGGTCGAAACGGGCATTATTGAAGCTGAAATCGGACGTGATCCAAAACTCCGACAGCGCATGGCTGTGGTAGCTGAAGGTCGTCCCGCGCGCACCGAATACCGGGTCTTACGCTATCTGCGTGACTATACTTTGCTTGAAATCAAACCACATACCGGACGGACTCACCAAATCCGGGTCCATCTGGCGGCTATCGGCTTTCCGGTAGTGGGTGACCAGGTTTATGGCGTCAAATCTGATTTTATTCAGCGTCAATTTTTGCATGCCTGCAAATTGGGCTTCAAAATGCCTGCCAGCGGCCAATACCGCGAGTTTATCTCTGAATTACCGCCTGACCTGACGGGAGCCCTGAAGAGTATCGAAAACACTATGCGAAAATGAACGCATCAAGCGTTATACCTGGACCTGGATCAGACCAGCCAGTAAAATCTGAATCGTAAATAATAAACCAGAATGGTTTTTAAAAAATTGAGGAATATGATGATTGACAAACCGGTTAGAGTAAGATATGCCCCCAGTCCCACCGGGTTTCCCCATGTCGGCAATATCCGGACTGCTTTATTCAACTGGCTGTGGGCCAGGCATACCGGGGGAAAATTCCTGGTCCGTATCGAAGATACTGATACCGCCCGCACCGTACCCGGTTCGCTGGAATCCATCATGGACAGTCTGCGCTGGATCGGATTGGATTGGGATGAGGGCCCCGCAGTGGGCGGTTCCCACGGCCCTTATTTTCAGTCTCAACGTTTGCCGCTATATCATAAAGTGATCGAGAAACTGATCAAAGATGGCTATGCTTATCATTGTTATTGTTCTTCAGAAAGGCTGGAGGCGATGCGGCTTGAGCAGCAAAAAAATAAAGTCCCCCCGGGTTATGACCGGCGGTGCCGTTCTCTTAGCGATCAGGAAAAGGCCAAATTGGAAGCGCAGGGTGTTAAGGCAGTAGTGCGTTTTAAAGTTCCACAGGAAGGGCAGACCAAATTTGATGATCTGTTGCGTGGAGAGGTAGTTTTTGAGAACCGCCTTCTGGATGATTTTGTATTATTGAAATCGGACGGTTTCCCGGTGTATCACCTGGCTAATGTGGTGGATGATTATTTGATGGAAATTACTCATGTCCTGCGCGCTGAAGAATGGCTTTCCAGCACACCCCGCCACATTCTGCTGTACCATGCCCTGGGATATCAGCCGCCGGTTTTCGCACACATGCCACTGATATTGGGCCCGGACCGCAGTAAACTGAGCAAACGGCACGGCGCCGCTACACTGACCGAATACCGTGAGCAGGGTTATTTGCCAGAGACCATGCTCAATTTCCTGGCTTTGCTGGGCTGGTCTCTGGATGAAAAAACTGAATTGTTCACTCGCCAGCAGCTGATCGATAACTTCTCCCTGGAAAGGGTCAGCCGTACGGCCGGTATTTTTAATAAAGAGAAGCTGGATTGGATGAACGGAATGTATCTGCGGGGTTTGAGCCTGGATGATTATATCCGCAGGGCGCTGCCTTTTCTGGACCGGGATTTGCCGCCTGATGTGGCCAGACCGCTGGACGAAGATTATATCCGGCGGTGGGTACCCCTGATCAAGGAGCGGGCTAAAACACTGGGCGAGATCACTCAGTTAGGGCTTTTTTTCTATCAGGACCCGCAGTATGAACCGGGGACGCTGCTGATTAAAGGTCATCATCAATTGACCCGTGATGCTTATCAGCAGATTCAAAAGCTGGTTGAATCAATGGCCGATGACAGAGAGGAACTGGAAAACCAATGCCGGGCTCTGGCTGCCAACCTGAATCTGAAACCGGGCGAATTATTCAATTCAATGCGCACCGCCGTCACCGGGCGATCTGTTTCGCCACCCCTGTTTGATACTATGATAGCCCTGGGAAAATGCCGCGTGCAGGACCGTATCCGGGACGCACTGGTAAGATTGATACGTATGCCGGAGTAATCTCGATTAGTGAAAATCCCCAACGGTTTTTCGTTGGGGATTTTAGTCAGGAACCGTTGGCACAGTTCATGCAGGAGAAGGGTATTTGCTTTTACAACGTCTTCCGGATGTTAGCGCGGCGGTTAACTGCTTCCTATCGAATTTTCAAAGACTCAGGTATCCGCCTTTCATCGACGGTGTTGAGGTCGAAGGGCTATTTGGCCCCCAGGTAGCCGCGGCACTGCTGAAGATGGATGACTACAACCGTAAAAAACAAATTTGCAGCCGGTGTCAAAGCCGCTGCTGCCAGCGGGTCAAGTGCGAGCTGTATGATGCGCGTTTCAGCGGCTGTTTGGTGGAAAACTCGCGTCCGGCGCTTTGTCGTTTTCATTTTTGTCAGAAATATAGGCAGGATCACGGACCGCTGGTTGAGAAATTAGGGGATATCTACCTGGATAGTCTCCTGGCCGCGGGCAAAATTGATCGCGCCGCAGCCGATGTGTTTGATTGTCCGGCCTTTTGGCCTCGGGTCCCGCATTTCATGCAGAAAATCAGCGGTGTGCTGGAAGAGCTCAGAAATGAAACCATCTTGCTGCCGCAGGCACGCTGCGAAATTCAGAAGCTGATTGATAAGGGGGCTCCCGGTTTTTGATGATGCAGAAAGGACATTCAGGTTGGCTATGGAATGACTGAAAAAAAGATGCTGTTCAATTGCCGGGTGATAGATTTAACAGATGAAAAGGGCTGGTTTTGCGCCAAATTGCTGGCTGATATGGGTTCTGAAGTAATTCGCGTTGATGCCCCCGGTCCTGCCCTGCCGTGCACCTATCATCATACCGGCAAACATAGCCTCAGTTTGGCCCTGGAGAAGCCGCAAGGCAGTGAATTATTCTCAAGATTAATCGCTCAAAGCGATGTACTGATCGAAAGCTCAACGCCGGGGTTTTTGGCATCTCTGCGTTTGGATTATTCCAGCTTGCGCCGGATCAATCCCGCTTTGATCATGGCTTCTATCACCCCTTTCGGACAGTCTGGCCCCTCCGCCATGAGAAAGTCTTCAGTTTTGACCGCCAGCGCCTCAGGGGGCCAGTTATTTCTGAATGGTGAACCGGACAAACCACCCCTGCAACCGTTTGGGCCGCAAGCCTATCTGACCGCTGCATTATTCGCCGCTAATGGAATTTTATTGGCATTACGCCGCCGTCGCGCCACACAGCAAGGCCAGCACATTGATGTTTCTGTCCAGGAATGTGTGGCTGGAACACTGGACCATGCTCTGGTGCGTTACTTCAGTCTGGGAGAAACCGCTCAGCGGCAGGGTAAATTTTACTGGAATAATTCATTCCGCATATTTTCCTGCCGGGATGGTTTTGTGGGATTGTCTTTTTTACAACATTGGGAGACATTGGTAGGCTGGCTGGACTCGGAAGGAATGGCTGAAGACTTGAAAGATGCCCGCTGGCAGGATCCCCGGGAACGGCACAAGAACATCGCGCATATTATTGATGTGATAGAAAAATGGGCAATCACGCATTCTGCGGCGGAATTAGTTGAGACCGGCCAGTTGATGCGTTTGCCCTGGGCTCAAGTGGCAAATCCTGATGATATCTTGAATAATCCGCAATTGAAAGACCGCGGTTATTTTGTTGAGGTTATGGATGCCTTAACCGGAAAGGAATATCAATTCCCCGGCGCTCCGGTCAAACTGAGCGCCTCTCCCTGGTCGGTTGATCCTCACTTGCCACAACTCGGCGATTTTAATTGGGAAGTGTTTCATCACCGTTTGGGTTTGGCTGAATCGGAAATTGCGCAGCTGGCGGCTGAGGGCATTATTTAGTTCGTTTGCCAGCCTTCTCTGCTGGCGGGGAAGAGCTAAACGCACCAGGCTCCGGCGGTAATTTTGATAATTTCAGGTGTTGATAATCAGCAATACCGGTCAAGCATGGCTCCTTTTCAGAGTGTTATACTCTATTCACGAGGTAAGAAATGGAGAATCGGGAAATAGTCAGTGCGGTCCAACGCATGCAGGACTGCATTGACCGGCACCTGCAAGAACCTATCAGTTTGTACATGCTGGCGCAAGCCGCCGGTTATTCGCCCTGGCACTCCGCCCGCATTTTTAAGGAAATGACCGGTAAGCCCCCTTTTGAATACATCCGGGCTCTGCGGCTTTCCAAAGCGGCAGTCCAATTGCGAGACGCAGAAACCAGGGTGGTGGATGTGGCTTTTGACTTCGTTTTTGAGTCGCATGAGGGGTTTACCCGGGCGTTTTCCCGGCAATTCGGCCTCAGTCCGCGGGAGTACAGCCGGAACAAGCCGGAGATAAAATTATTCATGCCGGCCCGTGCCTCTGATTATTACCTCAGACAACAAAAAGGAGAAATTGAAATGGCCCAAAAAAATATTACCAGAGCTGTTTTTGTTCAGGTGGTAGACCGTCCGGCACGCCAGTTGATAGTTAAAAGAGGAGTGAAAGCTGAGCATTATTTCGCATATTGTGAAGAAGTAGGCTGTGAAGTGTGGGATCAGCTGACCAGGATAAAAGAAGCTCTCTATGAGCCTATCGGGATGTGGCTGCCGCAGAGACTGATCAAACCGGGCACCTCGGTTTATGCGCAGGGAGTGGAGATGCCGCTGGACTATCGCGGGATGGTGCCTGAAGGTTTCGAGATTATTACTCTGCCGCCCTGCAAGATGATGGTTTTTCAGGGGCAACCTTATGATGACGCCAGGTTTGAGGAGGCTATTGCCGATTTATGGGAATTGATGAAACAGTATGATCCCCAATTATACGGCTTTGAATGGGCGGATGAAGATGGCCCGCGTTTCCAATTGGAGCCGAAAGGTTACCGCGGTTATATTGAAGCCCGTCCGGTGCGCCAGCTTAACGTTTAACTTGGAAAAAGGCTTCCATGCCGGATGTCACCCGGCATGGAAGCCTTTTTGGGGATGATCAATCCTGGATGTCAGTCATGCTGATCGGCCAGCCGGCGCCCTGGTCAGCCTGCAATGCCAGTTTGGCGTACATAGTCAGGAGCCCGCTTACTTTGGACTGGTCGGGGGCTTTCCATGCCGCTTTTCTCTTTTTTAATTCAGCGGCGGTAACTTTTAATTCCAGCTTGCGGTCGGGAATATCCACCACAATCTGATCGCCGTCTTGAACCAATGCCAGAGGGCCGCCAACTTGAGACTCGGGGCAGACGTGGCCGATGGCCAGGTAGCCCTGAGTAAAGCCGGAGAAGCGACCGTCTGAAATCACTATCACATCCTTTATGCCTGGTCCTTTAAGGGATGAAACCACGCCCAGACACTCAGTCATGGCCGGGCCGCCGCGCGGACCGCAATAACGGGCCACCACGGCGTCACCGGGTTTAACTTTTCCTGACATGATTCCGGCGATGGCGGCCTGATCTCCTTCAAAAACGCGGGCAGTGTATGTCCTTTGCAGCAAATCCTTGTTGGCTACCACGGTATGGCGAGTGGCGGCGCCTCTGGGAGCCAGGTTGCCTTTCAGAATTGCGATGGCACCTTCCGGCCAGATCGGATTATCTGTTTCACGGATAATATCTGATTTGATCAGCTTAACCGCTGCCAGGTTCTCTTTAAGGGTCTGGCCGGTAACTGTCAGGCAGGATTCATCCAGATGTTTGCGGATGCGTTTCATGACGGCCGGAGTGCCGCCAGCTCTATGATAGTCATACAAAACATGGGGGCCGGAGGGTGCAACGTTGGCAATAGCGGGGACTCTGCGGCTGATTTCATCCCAATGGTCCAGAGTCAAAGGAATGCCGGCTTCATGAGCGTAAGACTGCATATGGACCACCGAGTTGGTGCCCCCGGCGATAGCCATATCTACGGCAATGGCGTTTTTCATGGAATTGAGAGTGATGATATCCCGTGGGCGGATGTTCTTGCGAACCAGGTCCATAATGGCTTCACCGGTGGCTTTGGCATGCCAGATTTTTTCGGAAGAAACCGCCGGAGAAGTGGATGAACCGGGTAGAGAAATCCCCATGCCTTCACACAGCACAGCCAGAGTGTTGCCGGTGGATAGTTCGTTGCAGGCACCGGCCGAACAGCCGATGCAGTTGGTCAGTTCTTCCACCATTGCAGACATGATTTCCGCTATGTTTTCTTTCCCCTGGTTTTTATCCATGGCTTTACGAATGATATCCTGGCCGTGAACGAAACCCACTCGTTCACCTTCCCAGTCAGAAGGCATCATCTGCCCGCCGCCCAAAAAGATAAAGGGCCGGTTCAAACGCAGGGCTGCCAGCAGCATGCCGGGGATGATTTTATCACAGGAGCCGATGCCCACCCAGCCGTCACACCAGGTGATGCGCAGGGATGCTTCAGCGGCGGCTAAAACGGCTTCGCGCTGGGGCAAGTCATACAACATGTCTTCCGGGGTTTTATGCGGCACAGAACAAAGCCCGGGCACCTCAATTTCTACCGGCATCCCTCCGGCCATGCGGATACCGATCTTGACACCTTCCGCTACCTCTCTGAGATGGGAGTGACCGGGAGACTGCTCACTCCAGGAGTTGATGACCGCGATGCGCGGCAGCGCCAGTTCTTTGGAAGTGAAACCGATGGATTTATAAATGGCAGTGTGACCGTAAGACCGAAAGTTAAATATGGGTTTTTGAGGTTCTGCTTTTTTGGGCATAATATACGCGCTCCTTAAAACTTAATATAAAAACCTATCGCTTTAAACATAAATTGATGACCGCAAGACCGTTAAGGATCAAGCTCAAGTCTGGTCGCTGCTGTTGGTTTTCCTGTCATGGTCTTTTTTGCCATTTATTATTGAGCGCCTCGCATTAACAAAGTAAGGAGGTATATTTACTATTTAATCATATGCGATAGGCTCTTTCAAGAAACGGAGAAAGAGCAGAAACTGATGACAACCCAGGATCTGATACCGTCTGCAACCGGAGTCGGTATGGACGCCACAGAAAGGATGGGCGGTGACTGATCGGGACTTTGTTGCCATGGCGGTATAATATGCCGGCAGTGCCAGCATTGCAGGATCCATGTATTGTCTGATAAAAAGATCCGGCGTATCTGCGGCTGAGAAAAACGGGATGCCATCTCCGGCGAATCAACCTTCACAAGAACCTGACCCTGAATGTCCATTTTCAGGGGTTTCCTCCAGGCGTAGAGATAGGGAATACACAATATTCGGCACCGGTTTGGACCTTTATCGAATCCTCATTTTGAAGCAGGCTCCGGTTAACCGCGGGTTTTTTTGGCTTTTTTGGTGCGCATGATTTGTTTGTAGACTCTGGGGACCTCCGGTGGATCAAAGGCCGGAAGGTCACTGAAACGTCCCTCTTTGACCGTGCGCATGCCGCGTTCACGGACTTTGGCGTCAAA
>DAOUAU010000334.1:0-6036 GCA_034433195.1 Dehalococcoidales bacterium | reverse complement strand
AAAGGAAAAACAATAGATAATCCGGCAATACCCAGGGGACCGACATAATGGCCAATAAAAACGGTGTTGACCACGTTATACATAGTCACCACAAACATGCCCATAAACACCGGTACTACCAGTTTGAATAACAGAGAACCAATTTTATCAGTATCAAGCACACTTTGCTCAGATCTGGGCATCAAAACACCGTTCCTTTTGCGAATCAGGATTTTGACATGTCACGTTTAAGTTATGGAAGGCGAATCAGAATACTTTGCAGAGATTTTACTGAAAGCGATAATTCTTTTAATTCAGCTTCAGACAAACAAGAAACAGTATCCTTAATATTATTTAACATGGTATTTTTATATTCATGTAAAATTGTGGTTCCATAGGCAGTCAGAGAAATAATGATGTTACGACGGTCAACCGGGTCGGTATCACGTTGAACCAGTTTCATCTCTACCAGTTTGTTTATTAATTGTGTCATCTGGGCTTTGGCTATCTGTAATCGGTCAGCAATAATTTTGGCGTGCCGGGGTCCTTCTTCTTCTAACAGCCTGATTATTTCAAAATGCAGAGGAGTGATGTTGATATCTATATCATAAAGTGCGGATTTCAACAATTTCCGGTGAGTGCTGCGAATAATCAAAGGAAGTATGGAGAGTAAATCCAGTGATACTCTGTTCAGAGAAGGTTTTACCAAGCGCCTACTCCTTAATTATTTAATAACAGTTAATAAAGTATATAGTATAGAGTATAAACTATTAACGGAGAAGCGGTCAAGAAGAAACTGAGGTTGATGATTTGCTGCGTTGAGAAATGAAAATTAATAACAAACCTGAAAAGCAACCCTTTTATTGATCCCGAAGCCGGGTGAAATTAACCGTCATTTTTAAGCCTTCAGACTATCTCCCGTTTCTGATTTTTTCTATCAATTCACGGTCGTGAATGTCATAAAATGGTATGAATTTTAGTTCTTCGTTTTTCACTGCTTTTTGTGATTGAATAAAGTGCTTGATGTCCTTAGGAGGCACTTTATAAATGATGGTGTAATACTCCAGATGTTCGGTGGTGACAGGATAATCTTTAAGAAAGGGTTCAATCTCCGAGATGTTAACCAGCGCAATATCTTCTTTTTTCCCGATTCTGATGCCTGAGGTGAATCCACGGCGGTACAAAATAGCCTTTTCAACTTTGGGCAAAGTAATCGGTATTCCATCGGTCCACACCACTGCCGTATTAAATGTGTTTTGGTATTCGATCAACATTACTTTGGGGACGAATAATTGTTGACCAAGCTCAGCCTGCATATCACTGACATGAAAGTTCCAGCGCCAGATTTTTTCCATTTCCTGAACGGGTAACGAAAACATCTTTAACTCGGGATTGTGGCGCAGTTTTTCACGGTAAAAAGCTTCGTTGCCAGCACTCCAAAAACGGTAGAAATCCAATTCGTTGTATTCCATGTAAGAAGAGCCGTGCATCGAAAGATCGCTCACCACCAGATCAAAATGGTGGATGAACTCAGCCAATTCAACTTCAGCCTCCAGCACAAATATATGCGGTTTGCCAAAACTGATATTGAAAAAGACCGGCAGGATTTTTAAAGTTTGATTGAAATCAGAAGCTCTTATGCCGCCGTATTCAAAAGTAAAATAAACCCCGGTATCTTCGTTGGAATATAAAGCCTGATAGTCATTGACGCTATAGCTGCCACGGGCCGTAAAGTATTCTTTTAACTGGCGGTGACTGATTTGCTTTTCAGCGTTTTTTGTTTGGAAATGAATAATATAGTTCATGTTTGCCCCCAAAACAATCATTGATTATATTATAGGTAATTTCAGATACATTTGAAGGATCAGCGAAACGCAGGGATACAAAAAATGAAATATCCACAATAACTAAAATTCGGCAGCGTCACTTGAAATGAAAACAATACCTGACAGAGCTACTCCTTGTTTGCGGCGAGAGTGACACCATGAAGTATCCTGAAAAGAGAGTTATTCACAAAAAACCGTCAAGGTTCAATCACCCTCAGTTTCACCCAAATAATCTGGAAACAGGAAGCCGGATATTTTTGGAAAGAAGTTATACCGGTGACACAGCGTCTCGCCCGGAGGCGTAAATGATTCGGTACCGCGTACACCGTTAAGAATAACTTGTTGCTTCCAGTTACTTCTTAATGCCTCTGGCGATATCTGCGAATTCAAATTCACGGCGCAGTTCAACAATGCGATCACGCAGCATGGCTGCTTTTTCAAAATCAAGGCCTCTGGCGGCTTGTTTCATCTGAATTTCCAGGTCTTTGATGAGCCGCGTGACTGCTTCCCTGTTTGAGGGGCCGGCCGGGCGGGTAGAAGCATCATAAGAGCCCCTTTCTTCGGCTATGGAAGCTGCTACTCGTTCAGTAATATCCTTAACCGCCTTGCTGATACCAGCGGGGGTGATATTGTGGAGCAAATTATGGTCTTCTTGAATTTTCCGCCGCCGTTTGGTTTCTTCAACGGCTTCATGCATGGAGACGGTAATTTTATCGGCATACATGATAACATGTCCTTCAATATGCCTGGCCGCCCGGCCCATAGTTTGAATCAAAGCTCCTTTAGAGCGTAAATAACCCTCTTTATCAGCATCCAATATGGCTACCAGGCTAACTTCGGGTAAATCCAGACCCTCTCTCAAAAGGTTGATTCCGACAACAACATCATAAATGCCCAGACGCAAATCCCGTAAAATTTCTACTCTTTCCAGTGTATCAACTTCAGAATGCAAGTAATGCGATTTGATGCCGGATTCTAGAAGGTAATCCGCCAGTTCCTCAGCCATACGTTTGGTGAGAGTGGTAACCAGGCAACGTTGTTTCTTATTGACCCGCTCATTAATTTGATGCAGCAGATCATCAATTTGGCCTTTTGTCGGCTTGATCTCAATAGATGGTTCCAGCAAGCCGGTGGGACGTACCAATTGCTCCACGATCTGCTGGCTGTGGGTGTATTCGTATTGGGCCGGTGTGGCAGATGTAAAAATGATCTGATTTATATGTTTGGTAAACTCCGAGAAGTTCAGCGGCCGATTATCCAGAGCCGAAGGCAGCCGGAACCCATAGTCAACCAGTGTTTCTTTGCGGGAACGGTCACCGCCGTACATACCGCGCACCTGGGGCAATGATATGTGTGATTCATCCATAAACAATAAAAAGTCATCCGGAAAATAGTCCAGCAGTGTCCATGGCGTACTTCCGGGTGGCCGTTGGGCCAGGTGACGTGAATAGTTTTCAACGGAGCTACAATAACCGGCTTCCCGTAGCATCTCAAGATCGTAGTTGGTGCGCTGTTCCAAACGGGCAGCCTCCAGCAGTTTATCCTGAGTTTTTAGTTCAGTCAACCGTTCAGCCAATTCTTGTCTTATTGTAGTCAAGGCCAATAACAGCTTTTCCTGGGAAGTGACAAAATGTTTGGCCGGATAAATCTCCAGGCTTTCATCCTCTCCCAGCAGTTCACCGGTCAGCGGATCGACCCGCAGAATACGGTCGATGGTATTACCAAAAAGTTCCACCCGCACCGCAATATCTTCGTAAGCCGGATGAATCTCAAGCGTGTCTCCTCTAACCCGAAATTTGCCGCGGCTAAAATCGATATCATTGCGCTGGTATTGCATATCTACAAGATGGCGTAAAATAGTGGAAAGAAGTATATTTTCATTTTTCTTAAGCGAAAGGATAAAGCTGCGGTATTCTTCAGGTTCACCCAGACCATAGATGCATGAGACAGAGGCTACAATCAAAGTATCCCGGCGTGAGAATAGCGCCCTGGTGGCGGCATGCCGCAGTCTATCAATTTCTTCATTTATTTCAATTTCTTTTTCAATATAAGTATCCGTGCGCGGAATATAAGCTTCCGGCTGATAGTAATCATAATAACTTACGAAATATTCCACCGCATTATGGGGAAAATACTCTTTGAATTCAGAGTATAACTGGGCGGCCAGAGTTTTGTTGTGACACATTACCAGAGTTGGACGCTGCACTTTTTCCACTATGTTGGCCATGGTGAAAGTTTTGCCGCTTCCGGTTACCCCCAAAAGAGTCTGATATTTAAACCCGGCTTTCAATCCTTCAACCAGTTTTTCAACCGCCTGAGGCTGGTCGCCGGTCATTCTAAAATCAGAAACAATTTCAAAATCAGGCATGCTTGCTCCAAAACACTTGTTCTAATTAATAATAGTATAGCGGTTTAAAAAGAACGGTTCAATAACAATTGTGGGTATATGGTTGTTGCTGGTGAGTGCGATTATAAATAGAACCGCAGGTGATGGATACTTCCCACATCCATTCTCCGCTCTTTAAAAGCAGTGTAAAAAAGAGAGATTGGACACCGGCGGTCAGACTGAGTAAACTCATTGTTTTATGCTACAGTTCATTGGGCTTTGATATCCGTTTTCAGAAGGGTACTAACGGTTAGCGTCACTTGTACATCACGTCTTTCGAGAAGAGGCCGGTCGGACCGATGCTTCCACGATCCAGCCATCTGATCTTTTTTCGATTAACAATCAGAACGAAAATATGGATGGTAATTCGATCTAAATAGTTCCTCTCAGTCTGGGATCAAGGGCGTCACGCAGCCCGTCGCCCACCATATTAAAAGCAAACACCACCAGCATGATGGCAAATCCTGGAATAAATGAGAGCAACGGATTGGTCAGGAGATATGGAAAACCATTACTGACCATAGATCCCCAGGATGCAGTCGGAGGGGTAATACCAATTCCCAGGTAACTAAGTCCCGCTTCGGCCAAAATAGCCGAACCTATCTGCATCGTGATCAGGACAATGAGAGGTGGAAAAGAGTTGGGTAGAATGTGTCGCAGCATCACGCGCCAGGGCTTGCTGCCAAAGGATTTTTCGGCCAGCACATAATCACTCTCTTTGAGTGACATTACCAGACCGCACATCAGTCTGGCATAGGCTGGAATCAAAGCAATACCCAAAGCTATCATGACGTTTTGCAGGCCACCCCCCAAAAGCCCGGCAATCAGCAGCGCCAGCAGTATCATAGGAAAGGACATCAGAGTATCCACAATCCTCATAATGATGGCATTCACCCATGAACCGTAGTATCCGGCTGCCAAACCGGCCAGCATTCCAATGATAGCGGCGATACCCAGCGCCACCACACCTACCATCAGTGACATGCGGGCGCCATATATCAAACGGCTAAGTGTATCTCGTCCCATATAGTCCGTGCCCAGCAGATGGTCGGCGGACGGTTGTTGCAAAGTTTGTCTCAGATTCTGTTTATTTGGGTCGTATGGCGCCAACCATGGTCCAAATATAGCCATAATAACAAATATAGCCAATAAAACCACTCCGAACACTACCAGACCACGGCTAAAAAATACTCTGGAAAACCTTTTCCATTCATTAACGCGGGGATTAGCTTTTTCAGAGCTGTTGGAAGCACCAGCGTTCTCCGACATCTATCACTCCCATTTTCGAATACAGATCATTATTCTGTTTAACTTTGTTCTCATACTATGGTTTTTCAGTTATATCTCACCCGGGGGTCAAGCCATCCATATGACAGATCAACCAGTAGATTGGATAGAACCACAACTATGGTTAAAATCAGAGTAATTCCCTGAACATATGTATAATCATGTTGAAATAGAGAATCAATCGCCAGCCGGCCCATGCCGGGAATATTAAAGACCTGTTCTATTAAAACTGAACCGCCTACGACCCCGGAAATACCCATACCGGCCAGGGTTACGATAGGAATAAGGCTGTTTTTCAGAGCATGCCGAAAAATTACCGCCCGTTCACGCAATCCTTTTGACCAGGCGGTACGTATATAATCCTGGCGTAAAATCTCCAACATGCTTGAGCGCGCCTGTCGTGCATTGGCAGCAATGGGGAAAATGGCCAAACAGAACACGGGCATTATCAACTTTTGGGTACTTAACCAGAAATCCACAGATGGCGATGTGTAACCCATTACCGGCAACCATCGGAGATGAATGGCAAATAACCAAATCAGCATAATACCCAACCAA
>DAOUAU010000333.1:0-2402 GCA_034433195.1 Dehalococcoidales bacterium | reverse complement strand
CCAGGCCTTGCATGGGTTTCTGTAGTTGCTCATCTTGTGTTAGACAAGACCGCGTTAGACCAGACTGCAATTTGAAGCCAAGTCCATAATACGATATAATTTTCAAGATAATGGTGTTGATTTTTCTCTAACATTCAGGATGGCCGATCTTATCATTGAACACCTTCGCGGCAGGAGTTTGTTTTTTGCTTAAAACTGATAATTGCGCTGAGTTAGGCACAAAAGACATTGGGCGGGCAGTCAAGCTGGCTGGCTGGGTAGACAGCTGGCGTGACCACGGTCAATTGATTTTTATTGATTTACGTGACCGCTCAGGGGTGGTCCAGATTGTTTTCAATCCGGAAATTTCTGCTCTCAGCCATCAGATAGCCAGCCAGCTGCGCGGCGAATTCGTGGTACAGGTCAGCGGGAAAGTGGCCTTGAGACCATCCGGAACTGACAATAGCAAGATGGTCACCGGTCAGGTGGAAGTTATTGTGGATAACGCGCTGATCTTGAATAGCGCTAAAACCCCGCCTTTTTATATCAATCAGGATGTTGATGTCAATGAAAACGTACGTTTGAAATACCGCTACCTGGATTTACGCCGTGAACGGATGAAAAATAACATCATTTTGCGTCATGAAGTGATCCGTTTTATGCGCCAGTTTTTATATGCCAGAGGTTTTCTGGATATCGAAACGCCTATCTTAATGAAAAGCACACCGGAAGGCGCCCGCGACTATCTGGTACCCAGCCGCCTTTATCCCGGCAAGTTCTATGCTTTGCCGCAGTCTCCGCAGCAATTCAAGCAGCTATTGATGGTGGGAGGACTGGAAAAGTACTTTCAGATTGCCAAGTGCTTCAGAGATGAAGATTCGCGCAAAGACCGCCAGCCGGAATTTACCCAATTGGATATTGAGATGAGCTTTGTGGAAGAGGAAGATATCCTCAATCTGTTGGAAGAGCTCTTTATCGAACTGATTGAAAAACTGAAACCGGGGTTGAAAATCAACAAACCATTTGTGCGCCTGCCCTTCGCTGAAGCCATGAACAAATACGGCTCGGATAAACCCGATCTGCGCTTTGGCCTGGAGATCGGCGATATCTCTGATATCGCGGTTCAAACTGAGTTTGGGGTTTTCAAGACGGTAGTCAATGACGGCGGAAAAATCAAGGCTATTGCCGCTCCCGGCTGCGGAGCTTATACGCGCTCCCAGCTGGATGAATTGAATACCATGGCTCAGAGCCTTGGAGCCCAGGGGCTACTGACCATCTCGTTAGGCAGCGGACCGGGTGATCTGGATAACTTGACCATGGATAACGTCAAATCCCGGGCGGCCAAATTTATTAAAATTGACCAGGTCAAGCAAATGGCGCAAAGGCTGGGAGCCAAAATGGGCGATCTCCTGCTGATCATCGCCGGAAAAGCTGAAACTGCCAATACCGTCCTGGGAGAAATTCGCAAAGAAATGGGGCGCCGCCTGAATTTGATTGATCCCAATCAATTGAAACTGGCTTTTGTGGTAGACTTCCCGTTATTGAACTGGAATAAGGAAGAGAACCGCTGGGAAGCCATGCATCATCCTTTCACTTCTGCCAAAGAAGCGGATTTACACCTGCTGGACAGCGCTCCGGAGAAAGTGCACGGGCGCCACTATGATCTGGTATGTAACGGTTACGAACTGGGTGGCGGCAGCATCCGTATTCATAATGCTGACATGCAGCGGCGGATTTTCCATTTACTCGGACATACGGATGAAAAGATAGACCTTCTTTTCGGCCACTTGCTGGAGGCCTTTGAATACGGCGCCCCTCCGCACGGCGGCGTAGCGGTAGGCATTGACCGCTTCGTGATGATTTTAAGCGGTGAGGAAACCATCCGGGATGTGATCGTATTCCCCAAGAACCAGAGCGCTTATGACCTGATGTTTGAAGCTCCGGCCGAGGTATCTGATAAACAGATAGATGAATTGCATATTAAACTGAAATTGGAAGATGCCCCGCAACCACCAAAATAAACATCTTCCGGAATCAAATAACCTCGACCTTTATTTGGTTAATAAAAATTAATATAAATATCCAGGGGAGGAATCGTGAAAGTTACTTTAGATAAAACGGAGAACCGTCAAGCTTATTTGACTGTTGAGATGGAACAGGCTGAGGTGGATGAGGGCTTAAAGAAGGCCTATAGCCGCCTGGTGCAAAAATATGCGGTGCCCGGTTTCCGCAAAGGCAAAGCGCCCCGCCCTATTTTGGAGCAATATTTAGGCAAAGGCGCCCTGCTGGAAGATGCAGTGGAACACATGGCTCCGGACGCTTTTGACAAAGCCGCCGAGGAACAAAAGATTAAGGCCATCGCACGGCCGGAAATCCAGCTGGAAAAAATCGAGCCGGTGATCTATAAAATGGTGGTTCCGCTG
>DAOUAU010000332.1:0-12172 GCA_034433195.1 Dehalococcoidales bacterium | reverse complement strand
GAGGTGAAGCGCCTGGAAGTCAGGATACCGGCCGGAGTAGACAACGGCTCCCGTGTACGCATTGCCGGCAAAGGACAGTCCGGGGGTGCGGGCGCACCGGCCGGAGATTTGTTTCTGGTCATCAGTGTCAAACCGCACCCTCAGTTCAAACGCCAGGGTGATGAACTGTTGGTGGATGTAGGTGTTCCACTGACTACAGCTGTGCTGGGCGGTGAGATTCAGGTACCCACTTTAAAAGGCACCAGACTGGCGCTCAGAATTCCCCCGGAGACTCAGAATGAACAGGTCTTCCGTTTGTCCGGACAAGGAATCCCACGTTTAGGTGGAACTACCCGGGGAGACTTTCTGGTTAACGTCAAAGTTGTCTTGCCCAAAGGTCTATCTGCTGAAGAAAGGGCTTTATTTAATAAACTAAAAGAAATCAGGCCGGCATGATACCAGGGGAGGTGTTGGTTAAATGAAACGCGAAAAACAGGAACCGCGCTATGTGATTAGCGTGGCTGCCAAGATTCTGGGGATTCAGACCCATACCTTACGTTATTATGAACGGGTTGGTATTGTGGAACCTTCCCGCTCCAGGGGCAATATCCGCCTCTATTCAGAGGAAGATTTGGAACAGCTCAGACATGTCAAATCTCTGATTGAAGAGTTGGGCGTGAATTTGGCAGGAGCGGAAGTAATTTTAAGGATGGCACAGCAGATTGTTCTGCTGCAAGCCCGGGTACAAGAACTGGAGAATGAATTGAAAGGATTCAAAGGAGGCGGCTAATGCGTCAGGAAAAATTTACCGAACAAGCTCAAGAAGTCTTGAATGCTTCTCAGGAGCTGGTCAGGATTAATAAAAACAGCCAGTGGGATATTGAGCATATTTTAATGGCTCTGCTTCAGCAGGAAAAGGGGCCGATCATAGATTTATTGAAACATCTTAATGTTGATGTGAATAAGGTCAAGGAAAAAGTTGGCGCTGTGCTGGAGAAGATGCCTAAGGTGTCCTATGAAGCCGGACAAATTTATGCCACCCCCCGTATTCAAGAGTTGTTTCAGAATGTGGAATCTGAAGTCAAAAGAATGGGTGACGAACTGATCGGCACCGAACATATTTTTGTGGTCATAGCCTCTGAACGTCAAGGTGAGGCCGGAAAGATTCTGCGTAACTCAGGTATTGACCGTGAAAAACTGTTACAGGCTATAAAGGATTTACGCGGTGGACACCGCGTCACTGATGCCCGTGCGGAGAGCAAATACCGTTCGCTGGAAAAATACAGCCGGGATTTGACAGAAATGGCCCGTCAGGGCAAACTTGACCCGGTCATTGGCCGCGAAGATGAAATCAAGCGGGTGATGCAGATTTTATCCCGCCGCACCAAGAATAATCCGGTTATTGTGGGTGAAGCCGGAGTTGGCAAGACCGCTATTGCGGAGGGTCTGGCCCAGAAAATTGTGGCTGATGATGTGCCGGATTCCTTAAAAGGCCGCAGAGTGGCAGCCCTGGACATGGGCGCGCTGGTGGCCGGCAGCAAATTCCGCGGGGAGTTTGAAGAGCGTCTGAAAGCGGTCATGGATGAAGTCAAAAACGCCAAAGGTGATGTTATCCTGTTTATTGATGAAATTCATACTGTGGTAGGGGCCGGAGCCTCCGAAGGTGCGATAGATGCCAGCAATATGCTCAAACCGGCCTTATCCAGGGGTGAGTTACAGACTATTGGCGCTACCACTCAGGATGAATACCGTAAGCACATTGAAAAGGATAAAGCTTTGGAGCGCCGCTTCCAACCCGTTTATGTGGGGGAGCCCTCTCTGGAACAGGCTGTCCAAATCTTGAAAGGTCTGAGACCTCGTTATGAGGCACATCACAAGGTCAAAATCACCGATTCGGCGGTGGAGGCAGCCGTCAAATTAAGTCACCGTTATCTTACCGAACGGCATCTGCCGGATAAAGCTATCGATTTGATCGATGAAGCGGCCAGCAAGCTGCGTATTGACAGGGAGAGCGCTCCGCCCGAGGTCAAGACATCAGAACTAAAATTGAAACAACTGACCAACGAAGAGGAAGCCGCTTCTAATCGAAACGATTATGAGCAGGCTGCAAAATTCAAGGTTGAACGTCTGCAGATGGAGAAGGAATACAATCATGCCAGGGCGGATTGGCTTAAGCAGGCCAAGATTGACGGAGTGGTGGATGAAGAGGATATTGCGCAGTTAGTCTCCAGGTGGACCGGCATTCCGGTGACCCAAATGTTGGAGGGCGAATCTCAGAAACTGGTGCGTATGGAAGAACGCATTCACGAACGCATGATTAATCAGGAAGAAGCGGTAACAGCGGTCTCCGAAGCTATACGCCGCAGCCGGGCGGGTCTTAAAGATCCTAAACGGCCGATCGGCAGCTTTATGTTTCTGGGTCCCACCGGGGTGGGCAAAACAGAGTTGGCGCGCAGCCTGGCCTGGTTCCTCTTTGATGATGAAACGGCCATGATCCGGCTGGATATGTCCGAATACCAGGAGAAGCATACTGTTTCACGCCTGATCGGTGCTCCTCCCGGATATGTCGGTTTTGAGGAGGGCGGTCAGTTAACCGAGGCAGTCAGACGCCGACCTTATCGCATCATTCTTCTGGATGAAATTGAAAAAGCTCATCCGGAGGTTTTCAACACTCTACTGCAGGTGCTGGATGATGGCCGCCTGACTGATGGTCAGGGTCACACCGTTGATTTCAAGAATACGGTTATTATTTTAACCAGCAACACCGGCGTGGAGCATATCAAACGAGAAGGACCGATGGGATTTATTACTCCGAAGAGCGCGTCCAAAGCTCAGCAGCAAAGTTATGAAAACATGAAAGACCAGGTGATGTCCGAAGTCCGTAAAACTTTCCGCCCGGAATTCATTAACCGCCTGGATGACATCATTGTTTTTCATGAGTTGAGCCGGGAGCAACTCGGTTCAATTGTTGAGTTAATGATCAGGGACTTGCAGAAACGGCTGGCTGAGCGTAAACTAAAACTTGAATTAACTCAGACTGCCCAAAATTGGCTGGCTGAGGCTGGATATGATCCGATATATGGAGCTCGTCCTTTGAGGCGAGCTATAGAAAAATATATTGAAAACAAGCTCTCCAGCCGGATATTATCCGGAGAGTATAAGGAGGGTGATACTGTGATAGTTGACTTGAAGGACGATGAACTGATATTCAGCCAAAAATAATAGCCGAGCAAATTATGAATTGAACCGCCGGCCGAATGGAGGTAGCTTAAATCAATCCCAGACAGAAATACATTTTGATCATGTCTATATTTGTGATAACGACAGTGGCTTCCGTCTGGCTGATTTTTGTATTTTGGGATGAACTTGCTGAGTTGCAGCGCTATGGCTATCTGGGAGGTTTCATAGTGGCTTTTATTGCTGGCAGCAGTATCCCGACACCCATATCCTATTTGGCGCTGACCTTTGTTCTGGGTAACCGCCTTGACCCTACTATGGTGGCGCTGATATCCGGAACGGGCGCGGGTATCGGTGGGACGCTGGTTTTTCTTTTAGGAAGAGGGGGGCGGCGCTTGTTCCCGGGTTTGATTAACTATTCGCTGGATCAACAGGCGTCCAACAAGGTCAGTCCGCGCTTTCTCAGATGGGCTCAAAAACGGGGCTCGCTGGTGGTCTTTATCATGTCAGCCATGCTGAATCCGGTTTTTGCTCCGATGGCTATCGCCATGGGAGCCTTGAAGTTCAGGCTGATCAAATTTTTTATACTCTGCGTAGCCGGAAATATCGTCAAGGCCTTTATCATTGCCTATGCCGGTTATTTCGGCATAGGAATCATTCAACGTTTGTTCAGTGGTTGATACACCCGCCAGGAGGTTTCAAATTCATAATCGGATTCAAAAAGTGATATACACCGTTTTTGGTACCAGCCTGGTGATAGGATCACCCATAAGAGACCAGTTAAACATGTTAAAAAGCCGGATTCCGTCCGCTTTTTTGAACCGTGAAATGGATGATCTGGGCTGTGGCGACGGCCGAGTTACGCACTACCTGAAAGAGGTGTTTCAACCCTGCCGCTTACGCGGCTTTGATGTTTACCCGGCCCTGGTAAAACGGGCTCAAAAACGAGGGTTACAAGCAGAAATACTGGATTTGGAAGCTGGGCTTCCCAGGGGCGAACTGGCGGTGATGTGGGGAGTACTGCATCATCTGAAAGATGCAGAAACATGTTTAAGGCGCATCTCTGAGAATTATGCTATGACCTTCATCCGTGAACCAATCAAAGAAAAGCCAATCAAAGGTTTGGAAATGGGCGAGCCCTTGGTGAAAGAACAAATAGAAGGCTGGATTAAAAAGTACTTTCCCGGTGCCCAGTTCTTCTATTATCACGGCTGTGTCTTCATCTTTTATCTTAAGAATGAGCGACCGGTAAATTAGTCCGGAACAAAAAAGAGCCTGTTCGAAACATTACGAACAGGCTCTTTTTTTACTCAGATTATTTCTTTAGTTCTGAAGTGCAGTTAGGGCAGCGAGTGGCTTTGATCGGGATGGAAGAGAAACAATAGGGACACTCTTTGGTGGTGGGAGCCGCCGGAGCAGCAGCGGGGGCTGCCTTTTTGGCATTCATTTGGGCAATGGGGCGAACTATGAAGAAGAACAAAACTGCCGCGATAATCAGAAAATTGATCAGTGAATTAATGAAAACGCCATAATTGATTGAGACTGCGCCGGCTGCCTGAGCGGCCGCCAGTGAGGCATAAGGTCCGGCTACAGTGCCTTCTCTTAAAACCACAAACAGGTTTTGAAAGTCCACTTTGCCCAGCGCTAAACCAATGGGAGGCATGATGACGTCTTTGACCAAAGAACTGATGATCAGACCGAAAGCGACACCGATGATGATACCGACTGCCATGTCCACCACGTTGCCCTTCATTATGAAGGCTTTGAAATCTTTCAGCATCCTTTCCCTCCTTTTTTTCTGCTCTTATTTGACAATAGAGGAGGTTTCTCAACCTCCTCCCTGCTTGTCCGTATTATATACTTTTCTGAAAAAACTTGAAATAGCCGGTCTTGTCTATGGGCCAATCACGCTGCCGGTGGTCACCAGTTTGGTAACATCACTGAAAACCAGCAACAACATCAAACCGATCAGCAGCAGGAAACCAATACCGTGGATTAATCCCTCAGTCCTGGGCGAAATGCGCCGCCCGCCTCGCACCATTTCCAAAAATACAAAGAAAATGCGTCCGCCGTCCAGCGCTGGTAACGGCAGCAAATTGATGATCCCGAGGTTGATGCTGATAAAAGCTGCCCAAAGTAAAAGCGTTGAAAAGCCCTGCTGGGCGGCTTTTCCGGTCACTTCAGTCATCCCCACAATACCGGTCAGTTGCATTGACTGAGTGCCGTTGATGGCTCTCGCTATCGCATCTCGGTAAGCTACCAGTGTGCCCCAGCAATAAGTTGCCCCTTTGGTGAAAGCCTGCCAGAAAGGCAGGCTTTCACGTACTACCTTTTCACCAGGAAGTATACCGATCTGTCCGTAGCCGGTCTGAAGATTTAGCTTCGGAACAAGGGTGATTATGGTTTCAGTTCCATCCGCTCTGCTGATAGACAGGCTGATTTCTCTCTCCGGACTGGAACGGATGGCTGACTGTATTTGCCTATATTCGGTGACAGTGCTGCCGTTGATAGCCAGAATGGTATCACCCGTCTGAAGTCCGGCTTCGTGGGCCGGGCTATCCGGTAAAACCTTACTGATAGATTGAGTTGGGTAGTAGTTGTTGTGGGGAATCATGAAAGCGATGGCAGCTATCAAGAAGGGCAAAGCCAGATTCATTAAAGAACCGGATGAGAGAACCCAGAGGCGGGTACCATAACCTTTACTGGCCAGGCTGCGCTCAGCTTTGGGGTCCTCTTCACCGGACAGTTTAACGAAACCGCCCAGAGGCAGGGCATTGATAGAGTAAAGAGTCTCTCCGCGTTTTATGCCCCAAATGCGGGGCGGGAAGCCGATGCCGAATTCATTAACCCTCACCCCGCTTGATTTGGCGGTAATGAAATGAGCGAATTCGTGGGCTATCACCAGAACTATCAGGATTATGACGAACGCCAAAATGGCCTCAAAAGCTAACATTATTTACCTCTTCCTGCCAGGTCATGAGCTAAAGCCCTGGCCCACTCCTCAGCCCCAAGAATATCGCCTAAAACCGGAGCTTCAATATTTTTATGTTTTTTAAGGACTTTCTCAATCAATTTGGCAATTCCGGTAAAAGGAATTTTATGATTTAGAAACAATTCCACCGCCGCTTCGTCCGCGCCGCATAAAACAGCCGGATAGGTGCCGCCTTTTCTCCCGGCCTCTAAAGCCAGTTTCAGGCAGGGGAAAGCCGCCATGTCAGGTTTTTCAAATTGCAGAGAGCTGACTTTGTTCCAATCCAGCTTCGGCAGGTTTTCATTGATTATCCTTTCCGGATAGGACAGTGAATACTGTATGGGCAGACGCATATCCGGAAAACTCAACTGGGCTTTGACCGAGCCATCTACCAGCACCACCATTGAATGAACGATGCTCTGAGGATGAATCAAGATGTCAATTTGATCAAATGTGACGTCAAAAAGCCAGCGGGCTTCGATTACTTCCAAACCTTTGTTCATCAAAGTGGCGGAATCAATGGTGACTTTTCTGCCCATTTTCCAGGAAGGGTGCTGCAACGCTTGTTCGGGAGTGACCTTTTCCAGCTGATCCGGTTGGTATCTCAGAAACGGCCCGCCAGAGGCGGTTAAAATAATCCTGGAAGGCCGGTCATTTTCACCATTCAGGCATTGCCAGATGGCGCTGTGTTCACTATCCACCGGCAGAATCCAGCCGCCGCTTTTTTTCATTTCAGCCAGGATAATTTCCCCGGCCACTACCAAAGGCTCTTTATTAGCCAGTGCGATGGTTTTTCCGGCTTTGATGGCAGCTAAAACGGCCTCCAATCCGGCTGTACCGGAACTGGCGGCTACCACCAGATCCACATCGTTATGAGAGGCGATTTCTTCAGGCGGAGTCAGCCGGCTGAGGCCGTATTTCAGCTTGTTCTGAGACGCGCGGTGATAGTACATCCGCGGCTGGAACTCAGCAATTTGTTTTTCCAGAAGCGCCAGATTATTTCCGGCTGATAAAGCCACGATTTTAAATTTATCCGGATGAGTGCGTACGATATCCAGAGTCTGCAGACCGATGGAGCCGGTGGAACCCAGAATGGCGATTCTTTTAACGGGCAATTTGTTTTCTGACATCTTATTGTTATCATACAATAAAAGCCAGACTGGGGTGAAGTTTAAATAATGCCGAAAGGTTAAACACCTGCTGTTTGGATATTATTCTCCGGGGTACAAAATATGCAGCTTTAAAAGTAGCTACCGGCTCCACTTCTGGCCTGACTTGCAAACCTGATAGAAAAGTGACTAAAATAGGTAAAGACGGAAGAGGAAAGCCTATGGTGGAACACCCATGTCTGGTCCTTAACCAGAGTTATGAACCTTTAAACGTCTGCCTGGCCAGGCGTGCTCTTTCTATGATTTTCAGCGGCAAAGCAGAGATGTTGGAGAATGGCTGCGGATATTTCCGTACTGCCCGAGCCTCCTATGAAATACCCTCGGTAATCCGTCTTTCCTATATGGTCCGCCGGCCTCATCCACAGCCCAAATTAACCCGCGTGGAAATTTTTAACCGTGATCATTATACCTGTCAATATTGCGGCAAGCTCAGCCATTCATTGACGCTTGATCATGTTATTCCACGCCATCAGGGTGGGCCGCATACCTGGGATAATCTGGTCAGCGCCTGTTCTTACTGCAACCGCCGCAAGGCCGGACGCACTCCGGAAGAAGCTCATATGAAGCTGTTAAAGATTCCCGTGCGGCCTGGAGGCAGCATCTTTTTGAATATACCATACCATTTTATTGAAGCCCACGAGCACTGGCAGAAGTATTTGCCGCAGAAAGCTGGTTAACAGTTGACCGCTACCCATTTCAGCAGATTGCAGTTTGAATTGACTTTTATCAAAGTAAGCACAAAAAGTCCCTGCCGGCTAACCGGCAGGGACTTTTTGGCTAACAGGAAGGTTAGCCTATTCAGACGGTTTGGAGGGTTTATCCGGCGTCTTGCGCGGCCCGTCCGGGGATAATTCCGGCAGCGGATTCAGTTTATTTGACTCAGGAGCTGGTTTGGCCTCTGGCGTAAAACCCCCGTTTGGAGCGAACCGGCGAATGATCGGCGCAGCGGTTTCGGGAGCCATCCCGTTGATGGGAGCCTGAGCTTCCTCAGTACCATTAACTATTGGATCGTCAATCTCCGTTGGATCCAATGCCGCGCCTTCCGGGCTGTTATTTTGAGGCCGGATATTATCTATCAACTTGATCTGGCTGAGGGGAAATTCAGCGCTGGCGTGGGTCTCAAATTCAACTAACACACTGTCTTTGATTGGGAATACTCCGGTCACAATTCCTTTGCCAGAAGAAGTCTCCACCAATTGGCCTTTTCTGGGCATCAGGGCTTTGGCTTCGCGGTATTGAGAGCTTTCATAAGCCAGACAGCACTGCAGCCTGCCGCAAACCCCGGATATCTTCATGGGATCCAGCGGCAAGTCCTGTTCCTTGGCCATCTTGATGGAAACCGGGGTGAATTCGGTCAGATAACTGACGCAGCACAAAGGACGTCCGCAGCGGCCTAATCCGCCCACTATTTTGGCATGGTCGCGAGGACCGATCTGGCGTAATTCAATGCGAGACTTGAAGAAGGAGGTTAGTTCACGCACCAGTTCGCGGAAATCCACCCGTTCTTCAGCGGTAAAGAAGAAAGTTAAACGAGTCCCATCCAGGTTATATTCCGCTGAAACCAGCTTCATTGGCAAATTATTTTTAGTGATAATCCTGGAGCATTCGGCTAAAGCGCCGGATTCCTTCCCCGCAAAATCCTGTGAGCGTTTTATATCCTCTTCACTGGCTTTGCGCAGGATCGGTTTCAGTTCAGTGATGATTTCTGCGGCCAGTACCTGCCGGGGGGCAATCATGACTTGCCCCATTTCCAGCCCTCTGGCGGTTTGCACCACTACATAGTCATTAGCTTTTAGTTCAGTTCCGGCTGGATCAAAATAATACACTTTTCCGGCTTTTTTAAACCTTATTCCTACAATATCAGGCATTTTTCACCTCTAAGCGCTGCCCGCTGGTCTTAATACTCTACGGTCTGGCCATGTTTAACATCAGGGCTTCCAGGACCAGACGTGCGTTTACATTTATTTTAAGTTGTTGCCAGGCTTCGTTGATTTTAACAATCGTCTCCTTTATTTGAAAAAGTGAAAGACTCCCGGCCACTTCTGTGAAATCAGCCAGAAAATCAATATTAACAATATCACTATGGCAGCCAGTTTTAACCAGAAGGATATCCCTCCACCAATTGATCCACGATTCCAGCGTTGCATATACGGTATCTCTCTTCTTGCTGTATTGCAAGGCCAACTGCAGAGCGGCGGCAAATCTTTCGCTATAACCGGCCCTGAACACAGTCAGCATTTTTTCAAATGACTCCTGTCGTGCCTCCAGTATTTTGCTATCCTGAGCGGTTTCAATTGCCCACCCCAGACTGCCGTGGCTCAAGCGTGCCAGCAATCGCGCTTTTTGCGGTTCAATCTGAAAGATGTCTTTCAAAGCGGTCTCTATCTCGGAAACCCTCATTCTCGATAGTGTCAGTTGCTGGCAGCGCGAGACTACCGTGGCTGGAATCAAACTCAGGTTGGACGTCAACAGAACGAAAGTGACCTTGGGAGGAGGTTCTTCCAGAGTTTTTAAGAGCCGGTTGGCGGCGTCTGTTGAAAGATTGACGGCTTCGTTAATAATATAAAAACGGTGCCGTCCCTCAAAGGGCGGCAGGTTGGCCGAATGTAAAATATCATTGATCTGGCCAATGCCGATCAACTTCTTTTCCTTGCTGTCATCAGGATCCGGGTTCTGACCAAGCTCGATGGTCTGAACATCGCAATGTTTCCCGGCGGCAATCTTTTGACAACTGGAGCATTGTCCGCAGGGGTGGGCGGCCGTTTCAGACTGGCAGTTTAGTGCCATAGCCATATCCAGCGCCAATGTCATTTTCCCGACATGAGGCGGGCCCACCAATAGATAAGCATGAGAAAAGGCCCCGCGCCGTTCTGCCCGTTGTAATAAATCCACCGTTTTAGGTTGGCCTAATGTTCGCCACATGACCGTTTTTCCACTGAGGTTAGGGCTGATTTGAAGGAGAGGGGGTAGTTAAATTTCAATCCGTACTCCCAAATGTCATGTTACCAGTGCTGCTATACGAAGTCAATTTGGAGAATAAGAGCCGGTATTACCCTGCAAGGTTGATTTTGGGGAAAGTGAATTTGGACATCCGGGTTGGGTAATTTTATAATTAACCAAAGATATCGGGAGGTTGCGTTGTGGCAAAATTGGGTGATAACCAGGTGATTATTCTGGATAAAATTCCCTTTGAGTTCAATGTGGAAGGCATTTTAAAGCAGATGAAAATCCATGGTGATGCCAGACGCTTTGAAGTGCCGATGCGCGAATTGATTGAGGTGGTGCAGCCGGTGGCCAAACCCAAAGCATTGATTAAAGTGGTGTGTGTCGATCATAAGACCCCGGAAACCCTGCAAATAGACGGTGTATTGTTTGACAGCAAGCTGGTGCGCGTCAATCTGGATACGGTGGAGACTGCCTTTGTTTGTATGACCACCATCGGCACCGAGGTGGAGTCCATTGATCTGCCTGATAACGTCATTAAGCGGTTTTGTCTGGATGCAATGAAAAATAATCTTTTGTTTGCTGCCACTGCCCGGCTGAAAGAATTCTTGCAGGATCAATACCAGACCGGAACTCTCACTAATCTTAATCCGGGTGAAACTGAGTCATTCCCCATTGCTCAACAGCGTAAAATATTCCAGATCATCGGGGACGTAGAGGGCTACATCGGCGTCCGGCTGTCGGAAAATTGCGCTTTGATTCCCACCAAATCTCATTCCGGCATCTATTTTTCAACCGCCACTGAGTTCATTAGCTGCCGGTTGTGTACGAATCAAAGATGCCAGGGCCGGCGCGCTCCTTATGAGCCCGAACTGGCGCTCCAGTTCAGGAAGTAAGTGTATTATTGATCAGAGTGATATCAAAAGCCATATCGGCGGCGGTTTGGTGCTTTGGTAACTAACTCTTTATAATCATCTATATAAAGTTGAAGGAGATAAAGGTGTCCGAAGCAGCTCAAAAAGAATTTAAATATTTAATGGAAATAGTAGCCAGGCTGCGTGGAGAAAACGGCTGCCCATGGGACAAAAAACAGACTCATGTCTCCTTGCGTGAATACCTGTTAGAGGAAAGTTATGAGGCTTTGGAGGCGCTGGATCAGGCAGACAATCACAAGCTTTGCCAGGAGTTGGGCGATGTCTTGTTACAGATTATGCTGCATTCCCAAATCGCGGCTGAAAAAGGTGAATTTGATCTGAAGGATGTACTGCACAATATTAATCAGAAGCTGGTGCGCCGTCATCCGCATATTTTCGGAGATACCGAAGTCAAGGATGCGGATGAGGTGACCCGGAACTGGGAAGCCATCAAGGACAAAGAACGGCAGCCGCAGGAATCTATGTTGGATAGCGTGCCCAGACAATTGCCGGCTCTGGCATACAGCCAGGATATTCAGCGGCGGGTCGCACAGGTGGGGTTTGATTGGGAAAATATTGATGGCGTGATTGAAAAACTGGCTGAAGAAGTGCAAGAACTCAAACAGACTGACTCTCTGGAAGAAAAGGCGGATGAATTCGGAGACCTGTTGTTCACGCTGGTCAATATCGCCCGCCGTATGGGTGTGGATTCTGAATCCGCTCTACGAAATGCCAATCGAAAATTTAGCTGCCGTTTTGCTTTCATGGAAAAAATCTGCCGGGAACGCGGGCTGAACCTGGGTAAACTCTCCTTCGATGAGCAAAATTTGCTGTGGCAGGAAGCCAAAATCGGTGTAAAAGAAACCAAAACCTGAAACTCCGCTCTTGTCACTTATTTGGTCCGGCAATTGAACGTGTCAAATCAAATAAAAACCTTACCGAACCGGTATTCGTTGAATCATATTAATTGTTACCGAAGAAGGGGTTTGTTTGCGCCACGGATCAACCTGTCCACCTCT
>DAOUAU010000331.1:0-3989 GCA_034433195.1 Dehalococcoidales bacterium | reverse complement strand
ACCACGACCGCGGCTCCGACCACCGCTGCACCAACCACCGCCGCTCCGACCACGACCGCGGCTGCAAAACCCATCGAACTCAGGCTGGCTCATGCCTGGGCAACTACCCATTTGATGCATAAAGTCATTGAAACCTGGGCCGGTGAAGTGGCCAAAGCGACCGACAACCGCGTGAAAATTACCATTTTCCCCGGCGGAGCCCTTTCAACTGCCATACAGCTTTATGATACCGCCGCCACCGGTATAGCCGACCTGTCCTGGACACTGCATGGTTACACCCCCGGCAAGTGGCCCTTGACTTCAATTGTTGAATTGCCATTTATGGGAAACTCCAATCTGGCTTCAACGCGCATCATTTACGATCTGATGGCCAAATTTCCGCAGATCGAACAGGAGCATACCAATGTGAAACTTATGTATATCTTTACGGTTGATCCCGGTCAGGTGATGACCGCCAACAAACCTATCCGTACTCTGGCAGACATGAAGGGCTTGAAAATGCGCGTAGGGTCATCCACCACTATTCCCATGGCTGAAGCTCTGGGATCGGTTGGGGTCCTCATGAATATCAGCGATCTTTACGATTCTCTGCAAAAGGGCGTTGTTAATGGCACCATGGTGGGCACCTCGGCCATCAAGACCTTTAACCTCTCTCCGGTGCTTAGAAACCTGACCATAGCCAATATCTTCACCAACACCCAGTGTGTCATCATGAACTCTGTTTCATGGAGCAAGATTCCCAAACAAGACCAGGATATCATTCTGAAGATTACCGGACAGCGCATGGGAGAAATCGCCACTAATGCCTATTCGGCTGAAGCCGAACTTGCCATTGAAGTTGCCCGAGCAGCCAAAATGGATATTTACACCCTGCCGGATGCCGAGTTAAAGAGGTGGAGAGACACCATGTCCCCTCTCTACCAGAAATGGATCAATGAAGCCAACGCCAAGGGCCTTCCCGGACAGGCTGTTTTCGATGAAGCCATGAAACTGGTTGACAAATACAAATAGGTAAATAACATGAAAAAAATCGTCGGCTGGGCGGAAAGAGTGATCTTTCCGCCCGTTAAAATCATCCATTACATTAGCTACGGTGTTCTGATATTGTTGATGTTCCTGACCGTAGGCGATATCTTCGGCCGCAAGTTTGCCGGAATAATTCCTTTTTTCAATCCCATCAAGGGCACTTTTGAGCTAACCGAGTTTGCTCTGGTGGTCATTGTTTTTGCCTCGATCGGTTATACTCAGATAACTAAAGGACACATCAGCATAGATATCCTGACTTCCCGGTTCTCGCCGCGCGTCCAGGCTATCCTCAACTCAGTCGTCTTGCTGGCTTGTATGACGGTGTTCGCACTGGTAGCATGGCAATCATTCGTCTATGCCGGGCGGCTGATGGATGGTAAAAATGAGTCCGGTGTGCTAAAACTCCAGATGTATCCATTTTTGATGATCGTGGCCATCGGTAGTATTATCTATTGTTTGACGGTGCTGGTCGACTTTCTTAAGAGCCTGGCCAGGGCCGTGCAACATAACGCCAAGGCGGTGAAACATGACGCCTGAAATGGTTGGACTTATCGGGGTAATCGTACTGCTGGTGTTTTTTCTGCTGAATGTGCCGGTGGGTATTGCCATGTTGATCACCGGATTCGTCGGCTTTTCCTATCTCACCAGCCAATCCGCCGGACTGGCGGTCATCGGCACCGTGCCCTATTCCACTGCCAGCATGTATTCTCTGAGCGTAATTCCCTTGTTTGTCATGATGGGCATGTTTCTCTCTTACGGAGGACTGGGCCGCGATCTTTTTTCAGCTGTGGATACCTGGGTTAGACATCTACGCGGCGGAATGGCTATCGCCACCATCGGCGCCTGTGCCGCCTTTTCTGCCGTTTCCGGGTCTGCCACAGCCACCGCTGCCACTCTGGGCACCATTGCCATCCCGGAAATGAAACGGTATAAATACCATCCCGGCCTGGCTACCGCGGTAGTGGCTGCCGGCGGCACTCTGGGTATTCTTATCCCACCCAGCACCGTCCTGATCCTTTATGGATTGCTGACTGAACTATCCATCGGCAAGCTGCTGATGGCCGGTCTGCTGCCCGGCATTCTCCAGGCTTTGCTATTTATGTTAACCGTTGTGATACAGGTGAAAATCAATCCCAATATTGCCACCGTAGGACCGCGAGCCACCTTCAGAGAAAGATTGTTTTCTCTGAAAGCGATCTGGCCGGTGATGGCAATATTTTTGTTTGTGATGGGCGGCATCTACACCGGCTTGTTTACTCCTACCGAAGCAGCCGCGGCCGGCGCGTTTGCCGCTTTGATCTTCGCTTTAGCGACCAGGAAATTCTCTAAAAGCAGCCTGACTGGATCTCTCGATCAAACGGCCAGGACTACAGCCATGTTATTTCTCATCCTTATCGGGGCTATTGTTTTTGGGCGTTTCCTGGCTGTAACAACGATACCCTTTGAATTGTCCGGATGGATTGCCGGCCTCAACTTGTCCCGCTACGTTATAATAATTGTGATATTATTGTTAATGGTAGTCCTGGGATGTTTCATCGAGGGTATTTCTCTGATGGTGCTGACACTGCCTATCCTCTATCCATTGATTCTGAATATGGGCTTTGATGGGATATGGTTCGGGGTGGTGATGGTTGTAATGCTCAATATCGGAATGGTGACTCCCCCCGTGGGTATTAACGTCTACGTCACGGCAGGCGTTGCCAAAGATGTTCCTTTAATGACCATATTCCGTGGCGTTACCCCTTTTTGGATATCCATGATAATCTGCGGTCTTCTGCTGATCGCGTTTCCGCAGATTGCCACTGTCCTTCCCAGCCTGATGAAATAATTCATCGTGATAACCAAGAAGCGCCTGATTTGCCATCAGGCGCTTCTCTTTTTATTTCGTGATGCCGATGGGTATTTTTACCCCATAAGGGGCTTTGCGCAGATAAGCGGTCAGCAAGCAACCATCAACACTACTGCAGGCGCCCAGAACACCCTGCACCCAGAATTCCGCTGAGCTTTCCACCGGTGCAAGATGCTAACCATGGGAAGGCCAGAACGAGGCCACCAGTTAGTGATCGCAGGAAAAAGTTGGGACCATACCCATATCAACATCGGGCTGCAGGTCATCCAGGCATATTTTTTAAAAAGCCCGATCACAGCCAGGCACAACACCGCAGATTCCTCGATGGATTTCAATGCGGGCGCCTGGCTGCACCTCAAGGTATACGGAAAAAAGACCTTCTCCGGTTCATTCACCGGTTACAGGGTGATTGAAACTGAACGGTAACTGATAACCGGAAGGGTATGGGCTAAAATGCGGCGCCGGAGCATCACTATCTTTGCGGTACAAAATTCCAAGTAACGGAATTTTCAACCAACCGGCTTCAAAAGAAGTGAAAAAGGTCACATTCCAATGCAATTTCTTGAATCTCCAACGACCGTTTTCTTTAATATATTCATTCTCATAATAGCCCTGTACCCACTGCTGGCGGGGAATACCGCCTACTGTCATCGCTTCCGCCAGCCAGGTATTCCAGCGCCCGGTGGCGGTCTTCCCGGAAGGGTCAATTTCTATCACTTCCATATGCATCATAATCAAAATATTGATCCAGCCGGGTACTTCAGTAACACCTTTGTCCACAAGGTCATTATCCAAAAAGAATTTGCCTACGCCTTTTTTGCCCAGGAATAAACCGGTGCTTTCAATCTCAACCGATTCCGTATTGTCCGAAAATAAATCATAAACCTGCTCACGATGGTGAGTATCCATGTAATAGCCATATTTCATTTGCAGGTCTTCAATCTCCTGTATATCTTCGAGCCGGATAATTTCTTTTTCCATTTCTTGCAGATTCATGGCGTTCTCCCTTTTTTAGTTAATTGCTGCCCGGTTACTACCCGGATTTTCCGGTAATGGGATGCGGAAAAGAAAAAGGAACCTGATATCCGCTGGGATAAGGCTGATAATGTAAGGA
>DAOUAU010000330.1:0-2094 GCA_034433195.1 Dehalococcoidales bacterium | reverse complement strand
TAGCGGCAACTGCTCCCATCAGTACGAAGAGAGGGATGACTATAAACGTATACTCAGCAACGTGTCGGTAAGGCAGTGAGCCAAGGTTGCTCAGTGCGCCGTTGGTTCCAGCTATCATTGCAAACCCGCCAAAACCCACCAGCGCCATGGCAAAACCGATAGGCATTTTGAGAAATATGAGCACTAACAGCAGAGCTATGCCTAACAGTCCGATTACTTGATCACTCATTTTTTACCCGCCTTCATCAGGGTATCCACAAATTGCACTACTAACACCAGAAAGATTAAAATATAGCCAATAACCAGCGCCACATGAAACGGGGCTGTTGACAACTTCAGGATCATGGACATATTGTGTGTCTCAATCAGATATAGCTGAAAGACAAAAGCTTGCCGGAGTATCAGTCCGCATATACCCAGGTTGAGCAGAGAGGTCAAAATATCAGTGATGAACTGCAATTTTCGAGGAAATTTAGAATATAGAACATCAACTGAAATATTTGATTTTAAGTACTGGACCAAACCTACGGCCAGGAAGATTGCCGGTAACATCAGTAACTCGGCAATCTCGATTGAACCGCGTATCGGCCGGTTAATAGCTATCCGCAAAATGACATCAACTGTGATCACCGCCATCATCAGCGTGAGAGCGATCATGCCAACCGCACTGAACCAGAAGCTGAACATGGCGATAACTCCATCGGCCATTGTCAAAAAACGATACCCTTTTCCCTGTCCTCGGCCTTTATCGGTTTTGGGAAGGAAAAATTTGCCATGATATTCCACTATTTTTTTCCACCACCGGGATAACCTCATATTCATGGACCTCCTTGGCAACCATACCCTCAGGTGGCACGATGTAATAGCTGCTGAGCCGCTGCTGATCTCCGTTGATTGTGTTATTTCGAGGCTATCGGATTTTTTACGGCGGCTGCCTCGCTTAAGCCGCGGGGTGCACCTTTCAGATGTTCCAAACCAGACTTAAATACCCGATTCATCTGCAACAACCTTCTCCCGGAATCCCTTTAGGCGTTATTACGCTGCGGTTCTCCGGTTAAAGGTTGTTGCATATAGTCACTATTTATTAAACTCTGCGGCTATTTTGCCGCTGCGATAAGACGCTTAAGCTCTGCAAGGAAATCTTTAGCCGGTAAACCTCTGGCTTCGATGTCCTTTACCCATAAATCATGGGTTAGTACGACAGCTTTTGACCACATGGCAGCTTCGGCCGGAGTGGCGTTAATGAAAGTAGCATTGCGATTTCTGGCCGCATCCATCCCTGGAGCAATGCTGGGTAAAAACGCTTCTCTGTGAAGTTGCAGTGAGAAATTCTTCTGATTCAGAAACACTTGCTGGATGTCTGCGGGCAGTGAGTTGAACTTCTTCTTGTTCATTATCACCATAGACGAAGCAGCACCAAAATCCACTCCATCGGTAAAGAACTTGCTTACTTCGAAGTGTCTCATGGCCAGGATACCGCCCCAGATATCCCATGAACCACCGATCAATCCTCTTTCGAGGGAGGTGTATCGGTCCGGAGCCGGTATGTTAACCGGTATAGCGCCTAAGACTTCAGCCATGGGGATCAGAAACCCTGATGCGGCTACTCTCATTCCCTTGATATCGGCAGGCACTCGTACGGCTTTAGTAGTAGATTGAAAAGTGTAGGCTGGCATCCAACCATCATACAGAAATATGACATCTGGAGCTGCTGAACTGGTTTGTGGGAATTTGGTCCGTAACTCATTGGCAATGCGGTTCTTTTTATCGACAACAGGCCAGGTTTCCGGATATTCCAGGCCTGGCAGCGCCAAAGCAGTTAAAAGTCCAAACCGGCCCAGATCATCCGTCGGATGTCCGTAACCTATATCTTCTACTCCCGTAGCTACTCCGTCATAGAGTTCGGCTGCCTTTAGCAGAGCGCCGCCGCCGTAAACGGTAATTTTAACCCTGCCGTTGGTTTCAGTGCCCATCCTGTCAGCCCATTTCTGTAAAGTAACCCCTAGAGAACTGCCGGGAGGAAAGCCATGAGAACAGGATAATTCGATGGGCTTAACGGCCGCCGGAGTTGTGGGGGCGGCGGTAGTGGCGGGA
>DAOUAU010000329.1:0-9879 GCA_034433195.1 Dehalococcoidales bacterium | reverse complement strand
CATCGCCCTGTCCGCGATTTTCATCAACTCCACAATGCTGGTCTTCCATCCAGTCACTGCCTCGGTGATTTCCACCAATTTCTCAAAATTCAACACAGCCGCCGCCAAATGGCACATCAACAGGCAGTCATAAAGGACCTGCCGCTGATGCTCCATCCTGAAAAGCGCTACTTTGCGTGGTCCGATATCACCCAGCGGGAAAGGCTCTTTCATGCCCAGATATTCTACCGATTTCATCCCGGCTTCAGAGGAAAACCTGACATCTATCACATTACAGCAATGGTCTGCGCCGTGAGGATTGACCATAAATCCAAGACCCATGCTGGAGGAGAGACGAGGTTCATGCTGTCCCGGGTCTACTCCCTTGACATGCATAGCAAAGTCTGATGAATTGCCGCCGATTTTTTTAGCCAGACGGGCCGTACCTTCAGCCAGAGATCTGCCAAAACCTTCCAACCTGGCAATCTGTTCGACACATTGCAGCATGGCCTCCGCGTTGCCGAATTTCAGTTCAATACCGTCCGTTTCCCGGGTGGTTAACAAGCCTTTTTCAAAACACTCCATGGCAAAGCTGATTACACCACCGGTCGATATCACATCCAGGGAATAGGCGTTACAGATTTCGTTAGCTTTTATAACAGCCGCCAGATTATCCACGCCGCAATTACTGCCGAAGGAGCCCAGAGATTCATATTCCGGCCCCCCATAGGCAGAATCAACAACATAAGGCGAATCCACTTTGACTTTTTTCTTACAACGCATCGGGCAAATATAGCAGCCTTCCATGCCAATGCCATATTGCTTTTTGATGGTGTATCCGTTAATGTTCTTGGCCTCCGGGAATGGTCCGCCGCTCCAGTTACGCACAGCCAGGTCTCCCGTGACATCATAAACGTCCATATCAAAGCCGGTCCCGGCATCATGCCAGCCTTTCAGGATGGGCACATTGTTCATCATTTCAGAAAACCAGCGGTTGATCTTTTTAATGCGCTCAGGATCAACTACGGTTGGAGGTGTATGACCTCGAACCGCCACTGCTTTCAAATTTTTAGAACCCATAACCGCCCCCAAACCTCCCCTGCCAGCCGCATCATAAAGACCGTTCATAATACAGGCAAAAGGGATCAGGCGTTCTCCGCCCGGTCCAATCATGGCCACCCGAACGTTAACGTCACCCAATTCATCCCGAATCAGTTGTTGGGTCTCTTTGGTTTTTTGGCCCCAGATGTGAGCAGCGTTCTTTATTTCAATCTTCCCTTCGGAAATCCAGAGATATACCGGGTTTTCAGCTTTTCCCTCAATGATGACGGCATCATAGCCGGCGTGCTTTAGCTCAGCACCCCAATACTCACCTACCTGCGACAAAGCAATGCCGTTACTGAGAGGGGATTTGGCGCCTACACCATTTCGCCCACTGGCAATCATGCTGGTACCAGTCACCGGACCGGAGGCAAAGATGAGTTTATTATCCGGTCCCAGGGGGTCAATCCCGGGTTTTAACTCCTTGAGCAAAAAGTAGGCAATAAAACCCGTTCCCCCCATGTATTTACGGTAGAAACTATCATGGATTTCTTCGATCGAGATCAATTTTGTACCAAGGTTCACTCTCAATAGTTTTCCTATCATCAAAATTCCCCACACACAATATTTTTCATCTGGTGTTCATAATGATATTGAAGCCTTGCGAAGGGGTATATCACTTTTATGACATTTTCGCCAGGTCCAGGTCAGCGGTACACACCTTATTCCTGCGTGATGTCAATCATGGCTGTCAGATTCTCCGGTGTAACCCCGTCTGCCATGGCGCGTACTTGCTGGCCATCGGTAACGCCCCACTTCATCGCCAGCCCTCTCCGGCACTTTGTTGAGATTCAACGGCAGGGTTTTTTGCCGGCTCTTCCAGGATTTCAGGTGGTATCTCAGGATATCTCATAAATCAGATTGAGTAATGAAGTGATTTTTAACTCCCGGAAAAATTGTTCCCTTTAACAAACCAAACTCCAACTCTTAAGTACTATATTATTCACACTGGATTTACAGGTGTCAACTATCAGTTCATGAATAAGTGAAGCAAGTCAGCGCAGTCAAAAACCTGACAATATACGTTATCACATTTTATCAATCCGGACGCTCAGCAAACCACTGACAACATCGTATAACATTAACCAAAAAAGTTCCACACCCTTGTTTATGCTTAATTTCGCTGATAGAATAAGAACAATTGATTTTAAGGTATCATACCTCAACCGGAGAAAGGAGCCCGATTTGGAAAAAAGATAATGAAAAGGAGGATGCTGATATGGCCGAACCGATTTATGAAAAATACTTCACCCGGGATGTAGTCAAAGAAAACAAGTGGGGTGGCGAGGGGTTGGGGCTGTCCGCTGTGCCGCAGGATATCATCCCGGCCGTGGCCAGAATGAATCTGGGCATTTCGGTTATCAGGAAACCCTATATGTTTCATGAGCCAACTCATAAACATATCTTCTCTGAGTTCTTTTTCTTTTTCGGGTCAAACCCCCTGAATATGCAGGAATTTGATGCCGATGTAGAATTTTCCTTCGGTGCCGAACATGAGAAGCATACCGTCACCAGCCCATCCATTGTCATCGCTCCACCCGGAACATACCATTGTCCGCTAAACTATGCGCGGGTCGGCAAACCGGTTTATTGTCTGGAGGCTTTTCTGACATCCAAATACTCCGGAGTAGATTTGGGTGAAGACCTGAACGAGATCAGCATCCCTGAACCGGATTATAACCGCTTTTTTACCAAAGGCGTGGTACGGGTAAACAAGTGGGGGGGAGAAGGCATTGGGCTATCTACGGTACCGGAACACCTCATACCTGCCGCCTCCAGACTAACCCTGGGCCTGACAGCAGTCAGAAAACCATATATGTTTCATGAACCTGCCCACAAGCATAATTTTACCGAGTTTTTTATTTTCTTCGGATCAAATCCCATGGATATGAAGGAGTTTGATGCTGACGTGGAATTCACCTTCGGTCCGGAACGTGAAAAACATGTCATCTCCGGCCCTACCATAGTCACCATCCCGCCCGGAGTATATCATTGCCCGCTGAATTACGTACGGGTGGGAAAACCATTTTATTGCCTGGAAGCCTTCATGACATCGAAATATTCAGGTACGGATTTGGCAGTTAAACCGTTATAAGCCG
This sequence comes from Dehalococcoidales bacterium, assembly GCA_034433195.1. GTDB lineage: Bacteria > Chloroflexota > Dehalococcoidia > Dehalococcoidales > UBA3254 > DATIKD01. The sequence continues at coordinate 6,700 of DAOUAU010000329.1, read as the reverse complement.
TCATTCATTGAGAACTGCCGTCATCAGGCACGCCGCTGCCAGGTTGAGAAAACGTTAACTCAAGACAACAGCTGCCGGATGCCCCTGCTCTCACCCCGGAATGAATCAAAAAACGGTCAGGTCACAGATGTGAAGAGGGGATCTGGGTCCCCTCTTCCATTATGTAGCGTAGATATCAATTAATCTGACACTTGAGACCCGAACTCCGCCCATGTTCGAACATATGGAAAACCCTGCGATCGCGGAAAGGTACCGTTGCATCAACTCCTGGCTTCCCCATATCTTGCGTTGGTCTGCACCGAGCAGTGATCTACCTGATGCTGACAAATAATTCCAGTTTGCACTGCGCGGCAAACTCCTTGATGTTATCGGTAATCCGGGCAGATGGCAACTGTAAATTCGTCCCGGTGGTTTGCCCGATATGCAGCTCATCATACCAGATGACTGACTCATTTTCAGGCAACCGTCTGAAAACCCCTTTGACCGCTTCCACGCCGGTTACATGGATTTTTACCCAGCCCGCATCAGAAATAATATTCTCTTTCGAGGTAATTTCTTCCATCGTCTTGGTACGGTTGGTTCCTGTAATCAAAGTGAAGTGCCATTGGCCGTTTTCTTCCCAGGAATACAGTTCGTATCCTTTAAAGGAACGAGGCAGCTTTTCTGAAGGCGTCATCAATGGCTGATTTACCAGTTTGCCCGCCTGCTCCAGCGATTTTATCACGGTTTGATCATTCCGCGGATCTGTACCACGATAGAAAGATAAAGACGGATAACCCAGTCCGATGGTGATCACCTGGGTTACTGGAGTACCTGATGGCTGCAGGATGTTCACGCCGTCAAACGAAACAGAAGAGAAAGGTGTCCAGAAAGCTCCCCAGTATATTGGTGCCCGATCAACACAGACTAAAAATGATTTACCTCTAACCGGTACCTCCAGCTTGGAAATACGTTCAAAAGCCTGGCCGGTCAATTTAATCTCGTGAGTTTGAGCGTTATAGGTGATGATATCCTGTGACGCTATTATGGGTTGACCGGCGATATCGACATGACTGAGCATCTCCATCTTGTCTGGAGGAATGTTATCTCTGGTCAGATAAACGGCAAAACCTTCACCTTTCATTAAAGTACCTTCGAATGTGGTGCTATAGTCATTAACGTTCAAGGTATAAGTTGTACCAAATGCGAAGTTGCTGCCAAGGTTGACGTCTTTCTCAAAACTGGTGTAAATGGCGGGACACGCAACTCCTCTGGGCCGTTGAACAGTGACATTGATTTTGACAGTGCTGCCTTCCCTGGTCGTTTTGATGTCATGAAAGGCAGTACAGCCATCCGGTAATCCTCCTTTGATATAGACTCCTATCTGAGGAGGATTAGATTTCATCATATAAACCCTGACTTCATCTATTGGAGCCAGTTTGATCTCCACATCAAAGCGCTGGTTAATCATATCCCATCGCCCGTCCATAATAGCAGAGGTTACCAGCCTTTTTTCAACTGTGATTTCTGCCACATGGTGAGTAATCACCAGATCCAGTGCCTGACCGGTCCGGTTACCATAACCTCCGTGACGGCTGTCAAATTCGATGGTGTATCTCCAGCCGTCGCCTGCGGGGGTGGTACTTTTCACCTTTAAAGTCTGTGGTATGCCGTCAAAGAGAAAGGTTGCTTCTTGTTTCACATATTCTTCAGCAATGCGCCGGCTTTCCTCCTGAGGGCTAGCTGTTGGTTGGATACAGGCTGTGCCGGTAGCTACTAATACCAATGTTAATATCATCAGCAGCGACAATCTTAATCCAGGCATTTCGTCGACCTCCTTTTTTGTTATCCAACCAATATAACGTATATCCCCAGTCCAGGTTATTTCTTGATAATCTTTTCTCAGCTGGAATATTTGGCGTCCCCATAGCCATCTCCGAATTTCCTCTTTTTTCCAGGTCCGCTCGCCGCCCATCAGTTCAATCTGAACCGGTCCCACATCTGGCGCTGAACACGGGTAGGATAAGTGCCATGATTACCGGCGATCCGGATATTTCACACCGAAATTTATGGCTGCGTTTGTCAATGACGGGCCTGGAAAAGGCCAAACAGGAGCAAATGAAGCATTAACAGATCTCCGTTTGACCGGTCGATCCGCCTTTGACTCAATCTGGGGATAAACGGGGATGTTTTCCGCTTTAAGTTAGCCGGAAAGGGCAGGTCGGACCGGCTGCCGCAGCAGGTGCAGATGGCATCCACTCCGTCAACGGTTTTGAGACCATGTCTCGATAGTTGACGCGGACATTGACCCCGTTTTTTAATGAGAACGGTCAAAAGTGCATCTATGTGCGCTGCCGGCTGTTTTAAAGGGGCTGCAGGCTAGTCCACCCATCCTCAATCATCCTGACTGTCAGGTCCTGGTGTTCTGGTAGACTATCTTACCGTCCACAATGGTATAAAGGACCGGGATTTCATGGATCTTATTGGGGTCAATAGTTAAAATATCCTCGCCGATCACGGTGAAATCAGCTAGTTTCCCGGTTTCAATTGAGCCCCTGATGTGGTCCTGATGGTCCTGCCAGGCACCGTTGATGGTATAAGAACGAATGGCCTGTTCCACGCTGATACATTGTTCCGGGCCGATCACCTTCCCGGTGGCTTTATCTTTACGCAGCACGGCCGACTCCACACCCTGTCGCCAGTCAGGATAAGTTACCGAAGCATCAGAACTGTTGGTGACGGTGACGCCGCTATCAAACATCAATTTCAAAGGCCAGTGGTAAGCCGCTCTCTCTTCACCGGTAATACCGTTCATGAGATTGCCGATGGTCCATTTGATGGCAGATTGCACGTTGGCGCCGATACGGTGGTTGGCCATGCGGGTTAGACATGGCTGTGTCACATAGTCTGTATGTATTATGTAATGCCTGGCGTCCCAGGGGTGCTCCTGCAAAGCCGCGATATACCCGTCAACACAGGCATCGATGCAGCGATCCCCGGTGGCATGTATACCCACCTGAAAACCGCGGGCACTGGCAAACTTTATCATGCTAACCAACATGTGATAGCGTTCCTCATCAGTGGCGCCATCCACCAGCAGTTGGCCGTGACCTCCGCCGATATAGTCTTGATACATGAAGGCAGTTCTGGAAGGCGGGATACCATCCGCCAGCAGTTTCAGCCCGGCAATTCTCAACCATTCGTTGCCAAAACCAGTGCCGGTTCCAACCACATCCAGAATATTTTTCACAGACTGAAGTGATGGGCCTCCCATGATCATGCAATTCACTCTGAGAGTGAATTTTCCCTGATTAAAAAGGTCCGTATATATCCTGATTTGTTCCGCATTCAAACCAGGTTCGGTCACACAGGTGATACCCAGCGAGTTGAGTTCAGCCATAGCGTTCAGTATGCCGGTTTTTCTTTCTTCAGCACCTGGCGGCGGCATCAAAGCGCGGATCTGAAACGTCATCTCGAACAAGATTCCGGTCGGTTCGCCGTTAGCGTCTTTTTGAATGAAGCCACGTTCGGGCGGGGGTGAATATTTATTGATATCAGCCAGTTTCAAAGCCTGGCTGTTAACCAGCAAGACATGGCCTGAAAAATCTGTTAGAGCGACGGGGTTATCGGGACTAACCGCATCAAGGTCCTGCCGCGTTGGCCACAGATCCGGCGCATCTTTGAATTCAGTTAAAAATCCCCTGTCCCAGCCCCAGCCTGAAATCCATTTCCCGGGCCCGACTTCCGCCACTTTGGCGGCTGTGGCGGCCTTCAAATCGGCCATTGATTTGATCACCGGGTAGCCCAAATCAAGCTGCATGGGAGGCCTCTCCAGTCCGAAGCCGCTAAGATGACAGTGAGCGTCATTGATTCCGGGCAGCACCGTGGCCCCTTTAAGGTCCAGCAATCGGGTGTTCTCACCGGCCAATTTCAACAAATCCGGGGTCAGACCCACACCCACAATTATATTGCCTTTGACGGCTACCCCTTCCGCGATTGAAAAATCACTGTCCACGGTGAGAATCCGGCCGTTAAACAATATCATATCCGGATTCACAGGTTGCCAGTTTGTAATCGTTTTTATCTTCATATTTGTTCCACAAAATCAAAATATTTTCATGTTCCCGAATCGGTTACTGACATTGTATCAGAATTGAAAAGCCAATGATATTACAGCGCGTAGTCTGTTAGATCAATCAAATTCTCATCTGCTTGAGGTCCATCTTCTCTCTGACAAGGACATGCGGGCATAAAAACAAGTTCGCATGGCAGAAGCAGTAAATCATACTGAATCAGGTATGGATGAGCTGCACACAGATTTCCCGGCATTTACTGGATACCAGGTTTTTGGAAATTAATTTTCCACCGTGATTTCAACCCCGGTACTCTGCGGACCGAAGGCAGGTGTAAAAAGCCAACCAGTTACCATTTTTTGTATCATTTTTTGTATTGAATATCTTGTTTTTATCTGGTATAATATCGCAAAATACAAAAAATGAAATATAAATTTTAAAATATATGGAAACATTTTCAAAAAGCATTCTTAGAGCCATAGACATCATGGAGCTATTCGTAAAAGAGGGTGGAGGTCTTAATTTGACCGAAATTTCCACCATGACCGGGCTTAATATGCCTACCACTTTCAGACTGGTATCTACATTAGTGAACCGGGGCTACCTGGTTAAGCACCCCACCAGGGGAAATTATTCGCTTGGCTTGAGACTGCTGGATTTCAGCTTTGCTATCCGCAAAAATCTGCGGTTTTTGGATCTTGCCTACCTTTCTTTAAGTAAGCTCTGCAAAGAACAGAATGAATCAGTCTACATGGGGTTATTGGACGCGGATATGCTGCTGGTTATAGAAGAGATAGGACTTCAAGACGATTTGCGCATCAACTCGCCGGTAGGCAAAAGATTACCCCTGCATTGCACGGCTTGCGGGAAAGCCTTGCTGGCTGCCCTGTCTCTGGAAGAAAGACAGGCTTATTACACCCGGAAGGGACTTCTGCCACTTACCAAAAACACCCTCATTGATATCCCGCGTTTGGAAAATGATCTGGCGATCATCAAAATAGATGGAGTGGCCTACCAGAGTGAGGAATATCGCATGGGCATCTGGTCCGCAGCGTCCCCCATCACTAACGGAGGCGGAAGCACCATCGCGGCCGTGGGCTTTGTCATCCCTCTGGACCATATTGATGAGCAGAGCGTTAAAAGATACACCACGGCCATCAAGAGTTGCGCTGGAGAAATATCCCAGATAATAAGCCGGGTTAGTTAAATATTTTTACCAGTTGCGAAAAAACGTTCAAGAGCTTGTAGTCTAAAAAATTTAAGACCTCAGGAGGCATAAACGTGGTTGAAGATCTAACCGCAAAATCCATCCGGGAGCCAGCCAGAGAAATCAGAGTATGCATGGAGGCGGATGTGGTAGTAGTGGGAGGCGGACCGGGAGGGCACTCCGCGGCCATCGCCGCGGCACGCAATGGCGCTAAAACGGTGCTTCTGGAAAGGTATGGCCATCTGGGCGGCATGGCAACCGGGGGAATTGTCATCCAGATCCCGCATATGAGTGACGGCGGCAAGGAACCGGTAATTGCCGGGCTCAGCCTGGAATGGCTGCAAAGACTGGATCCCATCGGTGGGGTTTTGCGTCCGCGGATGGAGGATATCGGTTCCTCTGATGAAAAACTGGTGCGCCGCTGGCGCAGGTTCATGGGCAATGTCATCAACGGGCGCATCGAACATACTGCCTGGGTGGACCCGGAACTGACCAAATGCATTTTGAATGACATGGTAGAAGAAGCCGGAATCAAGCTGTTCTTGCACTCCTGGGGCACCAGAGCGATTGTTGAAAACAGCCAGGTAAAAGGAATTGTTTTTGAGAGCAAGTCCGGCCGGCAAGCAGTCCTCGGAAAAGTGATTATCGATGGCACCGGAGACGGAGATCTCCTGCCTTCAGCCGGAGCGGATTTTGACGGAGCCTGGGATTCTACCTCCAGAAGCTCGATGCTGGCGCTGGTTTTTCGGCTGGGAAATTGTGACTATCAAAAATTCTGCGATTTCAAGGAAGCCGATCCCGGTCGGTGGGATGAGTTAATGCAGCAAATGGCAAAGTTCAGCGGTACCCGATTATTGCCTTTACCGAGCCCGCGCAATGATGTAATGTGGGTCAATAACTGGATCCCCGGCCTGGATTGTACCAAAGTTGAGGACCTCACTAAACTGGAAGTCGAGATGCGCAAGATCATGCTTAAGGGGCATGCCTTCCTCAAACAGCATGTCCCCAGCTTTGAGAACAGCTTCATACTGGATACCGCCTCCCAGACCGGAACCAGGGGCAGCCGCCGGCTTACAGGCGAATATGTCCTCACCAGAGAGGATTTCCAGTCCTCCAGGAAATTCCCTGATACCATCGCGGTTTTCCCACGCCTGGGCCCTCCCGGGGCAGGCGAGGTCAAGCGTGTTTATATTCCCTATCGCGCGCTGGTACCAGCCAAAATCGAAGGACTCCTGGTAGCCGGACGCAGTTTTGCATCGGACACCCACGCCAACAATATGGCCAATCTGATTCCCCATTGTATTGCCATGGGACAGGCTGCCGGAACAGCCGCCGCTATGTCCATCAAGCAGGGTATAAGCCTGAGGAAGATCAATTACAGTGAATTACAAAATAACCTGCTGGCCCAGGGTGTCGCTCTGCCGGGAGTAGAAATAGCCGG
>DAOUAU010000328.1:0-9026 GCA_034433195.1 Dehalococcoidales bacterium | reverse complement strand
CGTATTTTGGCCAAAAAGAAAAATATCAAGATCTGAGATTCCAGCGCCGTCAAATTTTCAGCCGCTCCGAAAGACAACCTGTGTATCAAAGGCGGCGTTCTGACGGAGCGGTGAACTGAACGAACCATATCTGACTGATCATGATTATTTTGGACTGCGACTCTTTCTTTTAGCCATAAAACGGCTGAAAGTGATAACGGATAAGGATAATCCAATCACTATTACAATGGCGATACCAATTCCCAGAATGCCTCCCATCAGAGAGGATTTGGCTTCATCCGCTGAACTACTCTGCGATGTTGGCGATCCAGCCGTCTTTGAAGCTATCACATCTTTGGATGCTGACGGAGAAGTGATTGAAGCTGCCTTGGTCAACTGAGCCGCCGATGACGGTGGAACAGAAGGAGAAACGGAGTCACGGAGAGGAGATTCATTTGCCGGTAATTGTGTGATAGTACCGCCAATAATCCCGGAGATATATGAACCTATGGTATTTTCCGCCGTAAATACAGTGCGCGGTACACTGTCTCGATTGGTTATTTGAAGAGCCAATTTTTGGTTTGAGCGTATGATACCCGGACTTCTTTGGGATTTCACCTGTCTGATGTCATACACCGGAAAATTCTGGAAATAATTGGAGGTCAGGGTAATGATGTCAAATTTTTCAAAAGCACTGCCATTCCAGATACCCAGATCAACCTGACACAGGCTTCCTGACGTTCCCCAATCTCCAGTTGTCATCAAGTCAATATGCCAGACGCCCTTTGAGTATTCTATATCATTGGCTCCCGCCCAGGATGAAACCCAGAGAGCGCTTTCGCCCCCGGCAATCCTGATTTCTGTGTGCGGACCGTTGTTACCGGTGCTGCTGGTTTGGGCCAATAAAAACCCGCCGTCAACCTTCCTGGAGTATAACTTCCAGGTCTGCTGGCCTAAATCAACTCCTGATTCCTGCCGGTCAATATCCTGATTAGCATAACTGTCTGAATTTTTTTCGGCGGCGCCCAGCGAAGCGCCTGAAATCAAGGTCAAAGTTATTAACAGCAAAATAGCCGCCATCAGCCGTAATTTCATTCAAGTATTCCTGGCTATCGTAATATCTTGGCTCTTGCGATACTTCCGATGACTCGAAGTACCACTATTCATATTCACATTATCAAATACTGACAGACCGATCAAGCAAAAGCGCCGGAAAGTGAAGACCCGGTTTCAAATATCAAGGAAAAGGGCATTTGCAGGGTCTCATGCTGCAAATGCCATTTTTGAATTGATTTCAGATTTTCGGCTGGTCAGGTTTTATCCCGTACCCCCTGACACCGGCACTTCCAGTCTTGAGCTGTCAGCCCGGGAACGAATAGCCGCCTGCGCCGCCACCAGTTTAGCCGTCGGGATACGGAAGGGACTACAGCTGACATAGTCCACACCTATGCCGTGAAGATAGCGGACCGTCCGCGGATCACCCGCCTGTTCGCCGCAAACCCCTATTTCTATTTCTTTTTTGGCACGCCGGGCCCAAAAAATGGCGGTTTCCATCAAACGTCCCACCCCTTTGACATCCAGCACAGAAAACGGGTTGTCCTGCAAGATGCCCTTCTCGAGGTAGATGGTCAGAAATTTCTTTTCAGCGTCCTCGCGGCTAAAAGAAAACACCGCCTGGGTCAAATCATTGGTGCCAAAAGAAAAAAAGTCAGTCTGCTCAGCCAGATGTCCGGCCCGCATACAAGCGCGGACGGTCTCCATCATAACACCAAATCTGAGGGGCAATCCTTCCAGCATTTTTTTAACCGTTTGGGCTTCCTGAATGGTAATGACCTGTGGCACCATGACAGACACCTTAGCCGGCACTTCGGTCATGGCGGAATGAATGGCCTGAATCTGCATCCGGTACAGTTCAGGTGTGGTCACGGCCAGCCTGACACCCCGGTGTCCCAACATGGGATTAGTTTCCTTTAATTCCGCGATTTTACTCTTGACCATTGGATCAGATACATCTTGTTCTTGAGGCAAAAATTCGTGCAGTGGGATATCCAGCAAGCGGATGATGACCGGCAGACCGGCCAGTTCCCTGAACAGTTCTTTAAAATCACGGGTCTGTAATATCAGCAGATTCTCAATGGCCGCAATCCTTTGATCCGCATTTTCAGCCAGAATGAATTGGCGGGTAGCCTTAAGGCTCACCGGGGCGTTGAACATGCGCTCCGTGCGTGCCAAACCGATGCCTTCAGCGCCGAATATTTTGGCCTGAGCGATCATTTCAGGAGTTTCTGCATTGGCCCGCACTCCCAATCGTTTAAAACCATCGGCCAGAGTCAGAAGTTCGTTGAATTCAGGGGTGACTTCAGATTCAGCCAGAGGAAGTGCTCCCAGGTAAACATTACCAGAGGAGCCATCGATAGTTATTGTTTCACCCTCTTTAATAATATGGCCTGCGGCAGAAAACTGTTTCAGATTCAAATCAACCAAAATGCCTTCCGCCCCGCAAATGCAGGCTTTGCCCATAGCCCGCGTCACTACCGCTGCATGAGAGGTCAAACCGCCCCTTTGGGTGAGTACGCCCACCGATGTAGCTATACCCCGTATATCATCCGGACTGGTTTCCGGACGGACCAGTATGACATCAACACCTTTACGGTACTGGTCCTGGGCATCACTGGATGTAAAATAAACTTTACCTCTGGCTGCTCCCGGAGCGGCGCTGAGGCCTTTAGCCACCGGCCGGGCACCTCCGGTTGAGCCTAACTGTGTGTGCAGCATGCCTTTAATATCATCCACCGTCACGCGCATGACCGCTTCTTCAGGAGTTATGAGCCCTTCATTCAGCAAATCAATGGCTATCTTGACTGCCGCCCGTCCGGTGCGCTTACCGTTGCGAGTTTGCAAAATATATAACTTGCCGGATTCCACAGTGAATTCCATGTCCTGCATATCCGTAAAATGCCTCTCCAGGCGCTCCGCCACAGCCGCTAGTTCGGCATAAATAGCGGGCATCACCTGGCGTAATTTACTGATCGGTTCGGGTGTTCTGACACCGGAAACCAAATCTTCACCCTGAGCTTGAATCATATATTCACCGTAAAGGCCTTTTTCTCCGGTTCCCGGATTGCGTGAAAATATAACGCCGGTGCCTGATTGTGCATCCCGGTTGCCGAACACCATGGCCTGTACAATAGCCGCCGTACCCATCGATGGTAAAATGTTGTTCAGACGTCTGTATTCAACCGCCCGGGGATTATTCCAGGATTCAAAAATACGCTTTACGGCCTTCAAAATGGATGTCTGGTCGCTGATGTTCAGAATGGTGTCCATCATGCCCGGCATCGAGGCGGCGGCTGATGACCTGACTGACACCTGCAAACCCTCTCCGATCTTTCTGCCCACTTTTGATTCCAGATTGGCTAAAGCTTGCGATATATCATCTTCCGGAATCAGACCGGTCTCCTGCCAGTGTCTAAAAGCTTTAACCGCAACTATAAAACCCGGAGGCACCGCCAAACCCAGGCGGGTCATGGCTACCAGATTATTGCCCTTGTTGCCCATTTCAGCCTTGTCCATATATTCCCCGGTAAAGGGATAGACATTCATCATTTTACGCGCCTCCTTTCTTGATCGACCCCTGTTCGATCTTCTCCGCCCCTGTTTACATGGGATAATATTCTTATACGATTAATTGTATTCTAATCAGTAATTAGATGTCCAGTCTGATAAATCATACGCGGTTTCAACATCGATAACCGCCATACCCGCCACATTCTCCCCAAACGTGTTAAAATGAATCATGCCAGACATCATTCAAAGCCCCGTCCGCCAGAAGTTCTTTTACGGCTGGTTTGTGCTGCTGGCCTGCTTTGGCATCAATGCGTTTATTCACGGCATCCGCTATTCTTTTGGGGTTTTCTTCAAGTCACTTAGCGGAGAGTTTGAGCTGAGCCGCGCAGCCACCTCCGGAATATCTTCGGTTTATTGGGTTTTATGCGCCGTTTGCGGTCTGCTGGGCGGCGTTTTGATGGATAAATACGGTCCGCGTAAAATCATGCTGCCGATGGGGATTTTGACCGGACTGAGCCTGGTCGCAACCAGCCAAGCCAGCGCAGGCTGGCAACTGTTTTTCAGCTACGGCTTGTTGCTCTCAGTCGGCACCGGTGCGGTATATGCGGTTTTAATGACCATTGCACAAAGATGGTTTCATAAAAAGCGCGGTTTAGCGGTAGGCATCGTTAGCTCCGGCGTTGGAGCAGGCACACTGGTGATGACACCAATAACCGCCTGGCTAATCGCCGCTTTTGACTGGAGAACCACTTACTTGATCATGGGGCTGGTCCTTGGATTGATGATTATCGGGCTTACTTTTGTGTTAAAACGCGATCCCGCCGATGTGGGATTGCGGCCTGATGGTGAAGCCTCCAATTCCAACACACCAACTCTCAATACCGCAACCGCCGAATCTGGTTTTTCTCTGTCGGACGCCTTTAAAAATAAAAATTTCTGGATGATTGCGGCGGTCTGGTTTTTATGGTCATTTTCATTATTGCTGGTAATGACCCACCTGGTGCCGCACTTGACCGATATCGGAATTACCTCCACCACTGCCGCCTTTATCGGCGGGTTAGTCGGTGCGGTCAGCATATCCGGCAGACTCGGCATCGGCTGGTTCTCCGATCGTATAGGCCGCAAACCTTCCATCCTTTTAACCATCGTACTGCAAGCCGCCGCTCTTTTCCTGCTGGCCTGGTCAAATGAGATGTGGCTGTTTTATCTCTTTGCGGTTATTTTTGGACTGGGATACGGCGGTCTGGATCCCGCCACAGTAGCCTTGATCGGAGACATTTTTGGCGTGCGCAATCTGGGACGTATCACCGGCGCGTTAACATTTTTCTGGGCTCTGGGTGCCGGTGCCGGTTCAGCCATCGGCGGTCTGATTTATGATACTACCGGCAGCTATTTCGTGGCTTTCTTGATGATTGCCAGTTTTATGATTTTAGCGGCTTTGCTGGCTCTAATGATCCGCGTGAAGAGTTGAAGTCACGGGACCACATTCATTTAGGTGGTCTGGCTGAGACCAGGCACTGGTGATGATGCGGACTGCAACTGTTATCAGGTATACTACAATAAATAACCAATGATTTGAGTTTCAAGCACCAAATTAAGGAGGAATTTATGGACCGTCTGAAAGGTAAAGTCGCCATTGTGACCGGAGCTGCCAGCGGCATGGGTAAATGCGTGGCCGGGATTTTTGCGCGTGAAGGGGCTAAAGTAGCTCTGGCTGATATCAATGAAACTGGCGGAAAGCAAGCCGCCAAAGATATCAAAAAAGCCGGCGGCGACGTTTTCTTCATAAAACTGGATGTCACCAGTGAAGACCAGTGGAAAGAAACCGTCAGTGCTACGGTAAAAAAATACGGCAAGCTGACAACTCTGGTAAACTGCGCCGGCGTTTTTTTCAGTAAAAGCATTGAAGACATGACCTATGCCGAATGGCGCCGGGTCATCACCATCAACCTGGACGGCACCTTTCTGGGTATCAAATATTCAGTTGGAGAGATGAAGAAAACCGGTGGTTCAATAATCAATATTTCATCGGCCGGGGGCATCGTTGGGACGGTGGATTCATCTCCCTACAACGCCAGCAAGGGTGCGGTGAGATTACTAACCAAGGCCGCCGCTATGGAGTTCTCAAAGAATGGTCACGATTATAATATTCGCGTTAATTCGGTCCACCCCGGTGTAATCAAGACTCCTATGACAGAATGGCTCCAGACCGGAGCCGCAGGCTCGGAAGCCATCCTGAGAGAACAACCCATCGGCTATTTCGGTGAGCCGGAAGATGTGGCCTACGGCATTTTATATCTGGCATCAGATGAGGGCCGCTATCTGACTGGCTCCGAACTGGTAATTGATGGCGGCTGGACTGCCCACTAGACTCCCGGTCACAGATCGGCCGCAGGTTAATCCAGTGATTGGGTTTGATTTTGAGAACGGACCGGCTTTTTGAACACTGTCTTCAAGCTCAATATGTGAATGGTGACACCAACTGCCACCACCATCAAGGTCAGACGTATGACGGTAGATTGGGTAAACAGCACTATCGTGGCGCCCATCACCAACCATAAAAATAACAGGGTCATCACCTTGTATTTCAGTGTCATGCCCTTGCCTTCAAGGTAATTGCGCAAAAAAGAGCCGAAGATACGATTATTCATCAGCATCCGGTATAACCGTGGAGAACTCCGTAAATAGCAATATGCCGCCAGCAGTAAAAAGGGAGTAGTAGGCAAGACCGGAAGGAATATGCCCACCGTTCCCAGCACTACCGCCAGCGTCCCAGCGGCAATCAATAGGCCCTTTCTAATATTATCTCTCGTCATTTTTTCAGCGCTTGTGGCTTTCTGCGAACAACTTGCCGCATTTCCTCTTCCGCCAACCCCAGAGCGGCCACCGGCTTTCCTTTAATTTTATTCCAAATCTGGCAGGTGCAGTCAAAAAAAGTGCTTCAATAGTCCCGAAATATCCTGAAAGTAAACTGGAGAGGCTGTTACCACAACCTCTGTTGACAGCCACTACCTTCATTCGCCTCATCACCATTAGTTACCATGAAGTTTAACATATCCCAAACTTCACTATATAATAAGAGAAGTTGTCACTTTTCTAAAAAGAGCACAATCAAGGGATTGAAATGTCAATTGATTTACCCGGACTGGTAAAACTGGATAAAAAACTGGCTGGGCCGGTCATCAAGATGTTAACCCGGTCTTTCTGGAATTATCCTCTCTTAACTCACTTTTTCCCGGAGGAGTCTCAGCGTCAGGCTGTCTCTGATAGTATCCTGGCAATGCCGGTTTATACCTGTCTGCGCTACGGCGAAGTCTATATCACCTCACTCAAACTGGAAGGAGCGGCGGTTTGGACTCCCTCTGAGAACTATCCAGTCAGTTTTTGGAGATTGCTGCGCACTGTTCCGCTCAAACATATTTTGGGAATGTCTCAAAGCGGCGCCGCCAGCATGCAATCAGTCGACCATTTTATTAACAACATACATAAACGGTTAGTGCCGGACCGGCATTATTATCTGGAAGTGATCGGGGTTGACCCCGCCTACCAGAAGCAGGGTTTTTCCTCTAAACTAATCAAGCCCATGCTGCATAGACTGGATCAACAGGGCATGGCCTGTTTTCTGGAAACTCAGGACCTGCAGGATGTCGCCATTTATCAGCACTTCGGCTTTGTAACAATCGATCAGTCCGCCATTCCAGGCACGCCTCTTACTTCCTGGGCCATGCTGCGCAAACCAAATTGACTCCCGGCCGCAAATAGTCTAGAATTTGTCAAATATGTCAAACAGCGATAAATCTATTATACCAGGAGGAGACTGGCAGTGGGTAAATATGACAAATACATTATCAATCCTCCCCATATTCAAATCAAGGCAGATGAAGACGGCCGGGTGGTTTTTGACGGTTTGTTTTTGCGTCACCCCCAACTGGGTTACAATATGTCAATGGGCTTCCAGTTTGTAACCAAACCTTTCATCTCTAATAACCCTATCCACAAGCATAATTTTCAGGAATTTTTAGCCTGGTACGGCGGCAATCCCAACGATCCGGAGGATTTTGGGGCGGAAGTAGTGATTTATCTGGGTGAGGAACAGGAAAAATACGTCTTCACCAAACCCACCATGATCAATCTGCCGCCTGAATTCCCACATTGTCCGCTCATCATTACCCGCGTTGACAGTCCCATCGTTCAAATTGAAATCATGCTGGTCGGTGATGGCGGCACTCGTGAAAAACTCTGGAAAGAGGATCCGCTCTATAAAAAAATCATTCTAGAGGCCAAAAAGAAGCAATAACGATTGTTCAAAATACTCGCCGGAAAAAGCGGTGGCTGGAGATCCTGAAAATGAGCGCTCTCAATAAGATACCGACCCGTGATGAAGCCCTGGCTTTGCTATTGGAATACAATCACAATGACAGCCTGCTTAAACATGCTTACGCGGTGGAGGGCACCATGCGTTATTTCGCTGCCCACTTCGGCGAAGACACCGAAAAATGGGGTATCATCGGACTGGTGCATGACCTGGACTACGAAAAATTCCCCGAACTGCACTGTCATAAGACCGGGGAGATTCTGAAACAGAGCGGGTGGCCGTCAGACTATATCAGAGCGGTGGTCTCCCATGGCTGGGGCCTTTGCAATGATGTTGAACCACAAACCAGACTGGAGAAAGTCCTCTACACCATTGACGAATTGACCGGACTAATCAAAGCGGTAGCCCTGATGCGTCCCTCCCGCAGCCTGTCCGATCTGGAAACCAAATCTGTGCTAAAAAAGTGGAAGGACAAAACTTTTGCTGCCGGAGTTGAACGCAGCCTGATCGAAAAAGGGGCCGGCATGTTAGGCATGGAGCTGAATGAACTGATCGCGCTGACAATCGCCGGCATGCGTCAGACAGCCGCCAGAATCGGCTTGTGAGAACCACCGGATGGTTAATAAGTTGGATTGCAATCTTTCTTGATAAACTGAGCCCTGATGCAATTTCATGTCTGACATGATCCGGCCTGACCAACTCTTTACACTACCCTTTCAGATGGCCAGATCATCGGTGATTTCTTGTCAATCTCACAACACTATTAGCGGCAATTTGCGTTGCCTGTAAAAATTATTTTTTTACAAGTTACTTTATTACAGGTTACTTACAAACATTTGCCACAATCCTTCAAAATCAGCCGAACCGGATCTGATTGCCAAACGGATATTTGTATGTTAAATTTACATTGACAATGCGATAGTCGCTGTTGTTAGCTGTAGAATTAAAAAAATTTGAAGGAGCGTCCCTTCATGGCTGAATACGAAAAATACATTTTAAGAAATGCAGCCGGTGTTCCGGTGCTTAAAAGCCGTTCGCACACCCCCTCCGTGGGAGGCCGTCAGGAACTCTGGCCCGGGATCACCGGCATGGGTTGTAACTTTGGCATCAATTCCATCACCGAGCCTTACCTGCTGCCTGATCCACCCCACAAGCATGAATTTGA
>DAOUAU010000327.1:0-2129 GCA_034433195.1 Dehalococcoidales bacterium | reverse complement strand
CAACACATTTGCGAAAATGTGAAAGAGAGAAACCGTTCCGGCAAACGTTTCAGCATCGTAGTGGTTTCCGAGGGCGCCAAACCCATCGGCGGTAAGGCCGTCATCCAGAGAGTGGTTAAAGAAAGCACTGATCCGGTACGCTACGGCGGGGTGGGATTCCGGCTGGGCGCCATGATTGAGGAATTAACCGGCGTGGAAACGCGTACGGTGGTATTGGGCCATTTACAGAGAGGCGGCACTCCTACCGCCCATGACAGAGTGCTGGCTACCCGCCTGGGCACCCGGGCGGTGGATATGATGGTGGAAGGGAATTTCGGACATATGGTTGGGGTGCAGTGCGGCGGACTGGTGGCGGTACCGTTGACTGAAGTGGCCAAAGGACAGAGAACGGTGCCGGCGGATGACGCACTGATCAAATCCGCCCGCAGTGTGGGCACCTCTTTTGGAGACGGCAAATAGCCAATAACTGATAAAAGGATTGTCTGGTGCTGGATGAACTGCTGAGCTCAAGTCTGTCACAAAATTTGATCGTGGTTTTACTGGCGATGCTGCCGGTTAACGAACTGCGGGGCACACTGCCGCTGGCGGTAAACGTCCTCAATATGCCCTGGTATCAGGCTTTCTATCTGAGCGTCATCGGAAACCTGATACCGGTGCCTTTTCTGCTGTTGTTTTTCGGAGCGGTCTCAAAATTGATTCAAAAAAACCGCACCGGCAAAAAACTGATTGACTGGCTGTTGACGCGCACTGCCAGGCGTACGGCGAAACTGGGGAAATACAAATTTGCCGGACTGATGGTATTTGTAGCGGTTCCGCTGCCGGTCACAGGAGCCTGGACGGCCTCACTGGCGGCTTATATTCTGGGGATACGCTTCTGGCCGGCCTTTGTGGCGATCACCCTGGGCGTTCTGGCAGCCGGCGTCATTGTGACGCTCCTGACTTTGCTGGGATGGATTGGAGCCGGAATCGCTCTGGCCGGCGTTATCATCATCGTAGCGCTGGGCGCCTGGAAACTCTAGCCCGCTGCGCGTCGTCCTCCGGAAGGCCCGGTCAGGAGCAACAGCCTGCGTTTGAAAAACGAAATCAGGCTTCAACTCCGCTCAGATTGTTCCCAATTTTGCAGCCATTTTTGTTTTTGGGTTAGCCGCACGGTTTCATCAGTGGTCTGATAATGCCCCAGAAAGTCCGCTTTAAAGGCTTTGAAATCATTGCTGGATATTGATTGCCTGATTTTGTGCATGAAATGGTGCAGAAAGGTCAAATTGTGGATGGTGGCCAGGCTATAGGCCAGCAATTCCTCAGCCCTGAAAAGATGATGCAGATAGGCGGCCGAAAAATGGCGGCAAAGATAACACTGACATTCCGGGTCAGGCGGACCGGGTTCCTCTTTCCATCTGGCGTTGCGGATATTCAGGCGTCCTGAAGAAGTGAAGAGAGCGCCATTACGCGCCACCCGGGTGGGCAGCACGCAGTCAAACATATCCACCCCTGATTCCACGCCGCTCAAAATATCTTCGGGTGAGCCCACGCCCATCAGGTAGCGGGCCTTGTCTTCAGGCAGGGCCGGCAGGGTCAGCGCCACTATTTGCCGGGTGATCTCTTTGGGTTCACCCAGGCTGAGCCCGCCGATGGCATAACCGGGGAAATCCATGGCGGTCAAAGCCGCCGCTGACTCCAGGCGCCACTTTGGATTGAATCCCCCCTGTACAATACCGAAAAGAGCCTGACTGGGCCGTCTGTGGGCTTTTAGACACCTTAAAGCCCATTTGTGGGTGGTCTCCATGGCTTCCCGGATTTTGTATTCTTGATCAAGATGAGAAGGACAGACATCAAAGGCCATAATAATATCCGCTCCCAGCGCTTCCTGATATTCAGTAGCCAGTTCGGGGGTGATAAAATGTTCACTGCCATCGATATGCGAACGGAATTTCACGCCATCCGCATTAATCTCCCGCAAGCGCGCCAGGCTGAATATCTGGAAGCCTCCGCTGTCGGTTAGAATGGCCCCATCCCAGTCCATGAATCGGTGCAGCCCGCCCATTTTTTGAACCACCGCGATACCTGGTCTGAGAAAGAGGTGGTAGTTGTTGGCCAGAATCATCCCGACACCAATATCCCGCAGATGCTGA
>DAOUAU010000326.1:0-14186 GCA_034433195.1 Dehalococcoidales bacterium | reverse complement strand
AAACTATCCCGGTTTTCCGGATGGCGTGGGAGGCATGGACCTCGGACAATTAATGCTGACCCAGGCTGAAAAGTTCGGACTTAAAACCCTGATGGCCGAGATCCAGCAATTGCAGTTAACCGGTTCTGAAAAGGTAGTACGCACCTCTGAAGGAGAGTTCAAAGCTAAAACGGTCATCATCGCCATGGGTTCCGAACGGATTAATATGAATGTCCCGGGTGAGAAGGAATATGTCGGACGCGGAGTCTCTTATTGCGCCACTTGCGATGCCGCTTTTTACCGGAACAAGACGGTGGCAGTGGTCGGTGGTAGCAATTCGGCGATATCAGAAGCCCTGCATTTAAGCAAATTTGCCTCCAAAGTGTTTGTCATCCACCGCCGCGATAAATGGCGCGCCACTCCCATTTTCGTGGACAAAGCACAGGCTGAACCTAAAATGGAGTTTATCATGAACACCACCGTGGAAGCGGTGGAAGGCCATGATGCGGTGGAACACCTGGTTTTGAAAAACGTGGTCACCGGCCTTAAATCCTCTTTGAATTTGGACGGCATTTTTGTGGCTATTGGCCAGAGTCCCAATACCCAATTACTCAGAGGCAATATACCTCTGGATGCCGCAGGTTATGTCATTACCAATGAGAAGATGGAGACCTCGCTGCCGGGTGTTTTTGCCGCCGGCGATATCCGCAGCAACTCGATACGGCAGACCATCTCGGCGGCCGGTGACGGCGCTACGGCGGCTATTTTTGCTGACCGGTACATCAGCGGATTAGGATAACCGGCAGGGTGTCACCCTGCAAAAGGAGTGACAGACATGCTCTTTAAAAAAAAGAACGATCCGAATTCCCCTGTTCAGATCGCGGTAGCTTCAAATGAGATGATAGCGCATATCTGGAAAGATGTGCTGGAACAAAATTCCATTCCCTGTTTATTGAAAAGCATCAACCTGGTGACCTCTATGTACACCGCGCCCATCACCCTGCAATACCAGGTAATGGTAATGCCAGTGAATGCCGAAAAAGCCAGAGAGCTGCTGGCTCCATTTCTGGAAAATCCTGATCAAGAGGAGCAAGACCCCGCAGATGCTGCCAGTGACGAGGATACGCGGTGAAACCGTTCAAGCTTCTTTTTCTCTTCACTGTTCGCTAAACACCACTGCTGATCTCGAAAAGACCATCACTTTGAAACTGTTATCGGGAATGCTGTCATAAAAGTACTGCCTGTTGATACCTCAGTTCCAGTTCCACAAAGTGTCAATTAAGTTTAACAAAAATTTCCCTGGCGTTAACCAGAGTTATACTGTCGTTAATGACCTCACACCAATATTTAAAGCATATCCATTCTCCTTAAGAGGGTTACTGCTCATTTATCATTGACGCCTTAAATTTGGTATAATGATATGCGTGCTTTAATGAGGCGCTGTTTTTCAGGGTTGATTTATCTACGGTATTAATGAGATAGGGGGTTTCAATGAAAGTCATTTTTCTGGAGGACGTCAAGAACGTTGCCAAAGCCGGTGATGTCAAGGAAGTATCGGACGGCTACGGACGTAATTATTTACTGCCCAAAAAACTGGCCATGGTCAGCCGGCCCGGCGCCGTGGCACTGGTAAAAGGTCAGATCGAAGCCAGGGCTGAAACCGAAAAATGGAAAAAACTGGCGGCTGAAATCGAAGGGAAAGAGATTACCTTCCAGGTCAAGATGGGCGCAAAAGAGCGCATGCACGGCTCCATCACTTCGGCCAACATCGCTACCGAGCTGCAAAAAGCCATCGGACAGGCTTTCGATAAAAGAAAAATTGATTTAGCGGATTCGCTCAAGACCCTGGGCACTTACGATGTTCCGGTCAAATTGGCCAAAGGCATTGAGCCCAAAATCAAGGTCAACATCGTAGCCAGAGAGGTAGAAAAAGAAACCGTCCAGGGACCTGAAACCAAAGCTGGGTAGATAAATACAACCAGTCTGAAATTGCCAGTAATCTAAATCCGAAACACATCCGATCAATATCCAGGCAGAAGTCCATTTGATATTTGAGTATTGAGATTGTTTCGGATTTCGGATTTATAGCCCAAAATCTGACTGGGTTCCGTTTCTTGATAATGCTATTGAGCGAGGATTGAGTACAAAATGGTGGATAGATTACCGCCTCATGACATTGATGCTGAGGAGGCCACTCTGGGTTCATTGTTGATTGATGGCTCCGCCATTATCAAAACTGAAACTATTATTCAACCTCAGGATTTTTATAGTGAACGCAATCGCTGGATATATGAGTCCTGTGTTAATCTTTACCAGCGCAATGAAGGCATCAACCAGATTACCGTTTCTCAGGATTTGGCGCGCCAGGAAAAACTGGAAAACTGCGGCGGAGCGGCCTTCTTGAGCCATCTGGTTTCAGTCACCCCGACCTCTCTGGATATTGAGCATTATGCGGCCATCGTGGCGCGTCTTTCTATGATGCGCAAATTAATCCTGGCTTCCGAAACTATTTCGGGAATAGGCTACCAGGCCGATCCGGATGTAGATGCCAGCCTGGACAAATCTGAAGATATCTTGTATAACCTGCGTCACGGCAAGAGCACCCGGGGATTTACCCATATCCGGCAAGCGATTGAAAAAATACTGGAAATTGCGCCTGAAGATAGCGAAAATGTGAAACCCAGCGAGATGCGACGGGTTCCCACCGGTTTCACCAGTATCGATGACTTTCTGAACGGTTTTCAACGCTCGGATTTGATCGTTTTAGCCGGACGTCCAAGTATGGGCAAAACCAGTCTGGCTCTGAATATTGCCCGCAACGCGGCGGTTGAGCACCGGGCCTGTGTGGCCATGTTCAGTTTGGAAATGTCCGGTGAATCTCTGGTGTACCGGCTGTTATCCAGCGAAGCCAATGTCAACTCCTGGAAAATCCGAAAAAAAACCGAAACGCGCGATGAGGAAAAACGGGTCATGGATGCTATCGGTATCCTCTCCGAAGTCGCCATATACATCGACGATTCACCGATGATGCGTGTCAGTGAGATGCGCAGCAAAGCCAAACGTCTGCATTCGGAACAAAATATCAACCTGATTATCATCGACCATCTGGGCTTGATGCAGGGTGATACCCGCAATGATAACCGCGTTCAGGAAATCAGCTATATCACGCGTTCTCTCAAGGTGCTGGCCCGGGAAATGAATGTGCCGGTGCTGGTAGTGTCACAATTGAGCCGCGCCTCGGAATGGAGAGCCACCCATAAGCCTCAGCTTTCAGACCTGCGGGATAGCGGCAGCATCGAGCAAGATGCTGATGTGGTGTTGTTTGTCTACCGGGATGAATACTATTACCGCACCGAAGAAGATTGGTTGAAAGAACACCCCAACGAGGAATATCCGGCTGGATTGGCGGATGTCATCATCGCCAAACACCGCAACGGCCCAACCGGTGAAGTCAAATTACGTTTTGAAACCACGCTGGCTAAATTTGAGAACATGGCCGCCGATCCCACTGCTCCGGCCTCCGGACTTAACCTGCTATGAATGATTTCAAGGGCTTTCCCGACCATATGCAGTTCACACCCATTCCCAATATGCTTTTCAGCACCATAGCCGGAAAGATAACGGACATCATCGAACTAAAGGTGCTGATGCATGTCTTTGAGATTGTATATCCCAAAAAGGGCAGCGTCAGATATACTTCAGCGGCTGAATTAGCCTCCCATCCCAGCCTGGTGCAAGACCTTAAAAACCCGGCCCGGGAAGTCCTGGAAAAGGCCCTGGAAGCCCTGGCAAAAAAGAATATCTTATTGAAATGTGATCTGGTTCAGGAACAAATTGAGCAGCATATCTATTTCCTGAATAACGCCGCCAATCAGAGGATTATCGAAAAAATTAACGCTTTGGAAATACCCATTGAGGGACTTGAACCGGCCGCAGCCGCAACGCCGGCGGCCGCTCCAGAGGCGGATATTTTTACTTTGTATGAAGAGAACGTGGGCATGCTGACGCCACTGATTGCCGACGAATTGAGGGAGGCTCAAACACATTATCCGGAAAGCTGGATTAAAGACGCCATTAAAGAAGCGGTCAGTCGAAACAAAC
The DNA here is from genome assembly GCA_034433195.1 of Dehalococcoidales bacterium. Classification (GTDB taxonomy): domain Bacteria; phylum Chloroflexota; class Dehalococcoidia; order Dehalococcoidales; family UBA3254; genus DATIKD01. The sequence continues at coordinate 10,106 of DAOUAU010000326.1, read as the reverse complement.
GCAATTGGAAATACATTTCAAGCATACTGGAACGCTGGTCAACCGAAGGGAAAAAAGATGGAGCACATCGGGGAAGTCCTAAAACGAATACAGACCCGGACAAATACGTCCGGGGAAAATACGGACACATGGTCCAGCGATGAAGCGGGTCCCGAGCCCAAAGGCGATAAAGCCTGTCCTATCTGCCACGGTGGAGGTTTCGTACACCCCCGCTTGCTTTCGGGCAAGCCGGACTATACCCGGGCGATAAGCTGCCGCTGCGTCAAAGTTGAGAAGGAAAAAGAACAGGAAACCCGATTGCTGAAATACAGCAACCTGGGGGCGCTGGGCGCCTATAATTTCAATACTATCACTCAAACCGGCCTGAGTGGCGATAACACCAACCAGGAACTATTTAAAAAAGCCCTGGAAGCGGCCAAATCATATGCCGCCGATCCCCGCGGCTGGTTTATTCTGGTGGGTCCCAGCGGCAGTGGTAAAACCTATCTGGCCGCCGCCATCGCCAATGAACGCATTAAAAACGGTTTTCCGGCTTTCTTCCAGACGGTCCCGGACCTTTTAGACCATCTCCGTTCGGCTTTTGCTCCTGAAAGCCAGATGTCTTATGATGAATTATTCACCAAAGTCTGCCATACCCCGCTCCTGATTCTGGATGATTTTGATATCAAACAAAGCAAAGAATGGGCCAAGGAGAAGCTGTATCAATTACTGAATCACCGTTTTATTCACGAACTGCCCACGGTGATAACCTCCAGCCTGTCAATTGACACCATGGAAGACCGCACCCGCACACGCCTTTCCAATCCCCGCCTCAGTCATATCTATGTCATTGAAGAAAAAGCTTCAGCTTTGCAGCAATACAGCTGGGCTAAAGGCTTTGAACTGCAAAAACTGATGACCTTCAAAGCCTTTGATTCCAAACGCATGAATCTGCCGCCGGAGCAGCGCCAGAATCTGGGCTCGGCTTACCAGGTAGCCCTGCAATTCGCTGAATCACCGGACGGCTGGCTGGTTTTCCAGGGCGTCAACGGCTGCGGCAAAACGCATCTGGCAGCCGCTATCGTGAACTACCGATATGAGGCGCACAAGCCGGCTACTTTTGTGGTAGTACCAGAATTTTTGGACCATCTGCGAAAGACCTTTAATCCGGAAAGTAAAGTCTCTTACGACCAGTTGTTTGAGGCTGTGAAAACGGCGCCGCTGCTGGTGATGGATGACTTTGGTGAGCAATCCACCACTCCCTGGGCACAGGAAAAACTCTACCAGGTAATCAACTACCGCTATAATGCCCGCCTGGCCACGGTCATCACTACCTGCAATTCCCTGGACGAGATTGAGCCGCGCATCAGTTCCCGCATGGTGGACCCGCGCATCAGCATGGTGATCAATATCACGGCGCCGGATTACCGGGGTGATAATTCATCCACTCTGAATGCTTCCAGGAAAACCATCCGCCCGGTTAAAAAGCCGCGCTACGGGGAAGGGTAGCGCCGGCAGGTAGGGATTTCTGGTTTGTTAACCTTAAGTGAGCGGACGATCAATGTTCCTTTTCAGTAGATATTATTCTTAAATTGGTATATACTATCTACTAGAAAGGATATATAGGTGGAGGCTATGAATACGTCAACGCTTTCAGAAAAGGGATGGGTAGTAATCCCCCAGGAGCTGCGAGAGAGATATGGCCTCAAGAAGGGTGATAGAGTGCATGTCATTGACTATGGTGGCATCATCTCTATTGTGCCGGCTTCTGAAGATCCCATCAAAACCTCGTTAGGCATGCTGAAAGGCAAGACATCTCTGGTTAAAGAACTGGCAAAATCACGGCAAGAAGATGCAAAGCGTGGAAAATAACTCTCCTACGACCGGAGGCTATGTTTTGGACAGTTATGCGCTGCTTGCCTATTTTGAAGCTGAACCAGGGAGTGAGCAGGTAGGTAGACTGCTGGAAGTGGCCAAGGAAGGTAAGTGCCATCTTTATATGAGTGTGGTTAACCTGGGCGAGGTTGTGTATATCATAGAGCGGGAAAGAGGACTTCCCAAAGCTCAAGAGACATTGGCCCGGATTGATGAGTTGCCTATCCACATTGTAAATGTAGACCGGACGCTCACACTAGCGGCAGCTCATCTGAAAATGGACTGCCCGATAGCTTACGCTGATTGCTTCGCTGCTGCTTTGTCACAAATAAAGAACGCTAATCTGGTCACCGGTGACCCCGAATTCAGGAAGATTAAGGCTGAATATAACATTAGCATAGAATGGCTAGCTAAATAGAAAGACCCTTCACGACTGATACCCCATCGTCTTTTATTATTCACCTCAAGAAATCAGCCTATAGACAGATCAGGGCGGTCTGAGAATGCGGTCAAAGCCAGGGGTTCGATGTTAGGAGTTCACCGTCCGCAGAGGTTCTACCCCCGCGGGTACTAGCCTGCATGGGAAACCGAGAATATCAATGTCATGCATGCGGAGAGTCCCCGGTGACTCCGGACGCCGGACACTTTGAAACCTTTTTTACAATGAGGGGGAGGAGATTTTTGATCTCCAACCCCATCAGCCCTTCTTAACTTGCAGTTTTTATTTGGCTGAACCAATCCGGAACATCCTGGTGCCGCAGGTCGGACAAACACCTTGATTGGCCGGTTTACCGTTCTTCATAGTGATGGCTTTGGCTTTTTTCATTTCCTTCCTGGCTTTACATTTCACACAATAGGCTTCCATTCGATCATTATCATCCGCAAATATTTTTTCGTGACCAGCCAGACGCCGGCTTCAAAATCCGGCCGCTTTTTACCAGCTCCTGATTTTCCGGATGCGGGACAAAACTTCTTCTATTTGCGGTTTGGATATGAAGAGAGTAGTCCTGAAATAACCCTTGCCGCCCTGACCGAAATAGGAACCCGGCATAAAGGCCACATGAGCTTTATCAATCATTTGATTCAGTACGAAATCCTCATCATCATAACCTTCCGGCACTTCCACCCACAAATAGGGTGTGGCTTTGGGCGCTATGGCCCGCATACCCAATTCATTCAGGCCCTTCACCAGCAGATCGCGTCTTTCGCGCAAGTCTTTGAAGTATTCCGCCATTTCCTGTTTGACCGCGGGATTGGTCAGGGCTTCCACCCCCGCTCTTTGTTTATACCATTCTACACCCTGGCTGAAATAACTGGAGATTTTAAGATAGTAGTTGACGTTTTCCTGGCTGCTGACCAGCCAACCCAGCCCGATCCCCACAAAATTGTAATGTTTGGAGAGAGAAACCACTTCGTAACCATAGTCCATCAAGCCCGGTACCTGTACAATGGAAACCGGCCTGGTCTGGTCATCAAAGACATAGTCCTTATAAGCCTTGTCAAAAATACCGCAGATATTATGCGCCTTGAGGTTCTGTCCCAGTTGGGTATGGTAAGCTATATCCGTCATGGCTCCGGTGGGGTTGTTAGGATCACAAAAATACACAGCGGCGGTGTCTTTATCCTGGAAATTAAATTCCGGCTGCCAGCCGGTGGCTTTGGCGGTTTTCACCCTTTCGATCCGGTTAAAGGAGAGCAAAGTGGCACTTTCATAAGCCGGATAGACGGGGTCCGGAATCTGGATTTTACCCTGTCCGCTGAAAATCCTGACCAGATTGTGCAAAGCTTCCTTGGTCCAGGCGGTGACCACTACATTTTCGGGTTTTAAAGCAACCCCGTATTTTTTCTGATAATCCCCGATAATGGCTGAGATCAACTCAGGAATGCCGCGGGCATCGTGAGCATCCACCGGATAACCGTAAGTGGAATTCTTTTCTTTGACGAATTTGGCCAGCAATTCTTTGATGGTGGCCGGCGCTTCGACATCCGGAATGCCAATGCGGGCGTTGATGACTTTAATGCCGTCTCTTTGTTCGGCTGTGCGGGATATTTTACCCACTTTGGCGAAGGGGTACTCCGGAATATTTTGCAGTACCGGAGAAATTTTCAACATTTCCTAAACTCCTGAAAACAAAATCATTATGAGACTCATTATACAATCATTATGTCAGCGGTGAAAGCCGCCAGGAAACTTATTTAACAAGTTTGGTTCCTGGCTGTTATTGATGTTATGATGGCTTCAGGAGAAAAGTAATGACATACTCAGTTGAGAGCCTCCTGGAGAAAGCGCTTCAAGCTGCCGGCAAGATCAACCAGACTTCAGCCCGCTGTGCGGCCTTGACTCAAATTGCCGGGGCTTATCACCAGAACGGCGAAACAACCAGGTGCGCAGCTATTTTAGTTGAGGCTTTGAAAACCGCTGATACTCTGAAATACCCCCACGAAAAGGCCAAATCACTGGCTGCCATTGCCCGGGTTCTGGTAAACAACGGGCAGGCTGATCAAGCGCACCAGCAGTTCTCACGGGCTGTCCTTTTAGCACGCGCGGCCGAAAGCCCGTATCAAACAGTTGAAGCCCTCTTGAGTATTGCCAGGGCATATCACGAAGTGCAAATTAACAGGGAGCCTCATAATTTATTAGAGGAACTGCATAAACTAGTGGTAGAACCGGATAACGGACTGGATTCTGCCGCTGAACTGGTCAATATCGCTGAATTGTATGATGACCTGGGACAACAAGACCAGGCTGCCAGCGTTCTGAACGAAGCTCTCACCATCGCCGAAAAGATACCGGACAAATGGTTCCGGATGGAACGCTTGATTGAAATCGCCGAGAGCTACGGCAGCACCGGCTGGCCGGAAAAAGCCATACCGGTTTTAAACCAGGCCGTTTCACTGGTATCGGAAATTGAAGAATACAGCCGCCCGTATTTTCTGCTGCGTTTGGCCGAGGTGAATATATTCCTGGATAAAAAATCCGAGGCTGTCAAAATATTGAAAACTATTCCCTCGATCATCCTTGCCGAAGAGACGGTATATGAAAAAGCCGGCGGTTTGATTGAGGTTGCTGAGAGGTATCTTGAGATAGGAGAAAATATCTCCGCGGTAGAATTGTTGGTCCAGGCTATCGTTTTATCTGATACTATAGTTGAACCCAAAGAAAAGATCGTTATTCAAACGGAAGCGGCTGAATGGCTGGATGAGGCCGGTCATCTGGACCAGGCCCGCGAGCTGGCCGACCGGGTATATACCCTGTGCCAGCAGCTCCCGGATAAAAAAGCCAGTATATTTAGTTTGGGCAATCTGGCCATTCTCTTTGTCTATTTGCAGGATAGTGCCCGCGCCGCTCAAATCATTGAAAACATCATCCGCATTGTTCAGGAAACGGCCGCCAAAACCGCCGGACTGGGCGCCATCGGAATGGAACTGGCCGCCGAAGGACAAGATGAACTGGCCATGAGGCTGGCCGGCATCATCAAAGAACCCCATGTTCTGGCCGGCCTATATATATCATTGGCTTCGCAAGGTCGGACCTTTCGAAGTTAAAATACTTTACTCCCCCCTGGATAAATATCCTTTGAAGCGGCGTTCCAGTAATCCTCGTTCCAGCAGCACGGCATGCTGGCACTTCAGGCACTTCAAGCCAATATCCGCGCCCAAACGAACCACCATCCAGGCGTTATTACCGCAGGGATGCGCCTTCTTCAAACGTAACACATCACCCATTTTTATGTCGAGTACCATATTCACCCGATATTTATAAACTGATTCAACAACTAAAATCCATTTAACAAAACCCGGTATTTATTGATTTCATCTCTAAGGCTCAGCGCCGCCTGGCGGGCGGCTTGCGCGAAATCCCGGCCTTTGGAGGCATACAGGATTTGTCGAGAAGAATTGATGATAGCTTTATCGCCTTGCGGGCTGACTCCGTGATTTATCGTAACCGCCACATCTCCACCCTGGGCCCCGATACCTGGAATCAGGAAAGGCATGTCAGGCAACATGCGGCGGATGATTTTCAACTCGTCCGGATAAGTCGCACCTACCACCAACCCCACATTACCGGTCTGGTTCCACTGCCGGGCTTTTTCGGCCACAATTTCGAACAAAGCTCTGGGCCCCCGGTCGGTGATGCACTTTAAAGATTGAAAATCAGCCGCTCCGGCGTTGGAAGTCCGGCATAAGATAAAAACGCCCTTATCGCTGAATTGAATAAAAGGTTCTACCGCATCCGAGCCCAGATAGGGATTGACAGTAGCCGCATCGAAACCGAAAACCTCAAAAAGAGCCCGGGCATAAGCTTTGGAAGTATTTCCAATGTCACCTCTTTTGGCATCAGCTATGATGGGTATATCCGCAGGGATGGCTTTGACGGTCTGCTTCAAGGCTTCCATGCCGGCATCACCCATAGCCTCATAAAAAGCCAGATTGGGTTTGTAGGCGCACACCAGATCGGCAGTGGCTGCGATGATGGCTTTATTAAAATCAGCTACACTGACTTTCTCCGGCATTAATCCGGGATCGGGATCCAATCCCACACAAACCAGACTGTGATTCTTCTGCGCGGCCTTTTGTAATTTTTCAACGAAATTCATTGCCCCCCCCAATACCTTATGTGATGTCGTATTATTTGCGGCTTCGTCAATTGATAATACAGTGGCGGTTGCCTACCGTCAAGTGGTAGAATGTATTCAGATCACAGCCGTCAAACACCGCATTATCATCCTGATTCAAGGCTCAGTTTGAAAACCGAGCCTTCAAAATGAACCGACTACGGAGGTTGCTGTATGAACTACAACGAGGCTATCAATTATGTCTATCATTTTACCAATTACGAGGCTGTGCCGCGCCCGCATGCAGAGGATAATTATGATTTGCGCCGCCTCTTTGAAATCCTGGAACAACTGGGCAATCCGCATCTCAAAGCCAAATCTCTGCACATTACCGGAACCAACGGCAAAGGTTCTACAGCGGCCATGCTGGCCTCGGTATTAACCGCCGCCGGCTACAAGACGGGGTTGTATACCTCACCCCATTTGATTACCACCCGTGAGCGATTCATGATAGACGGCAAAATGATATCCGAAGCGGAACTGGCGGATATCGTGACCCGTCTCAAACCGCATGTTGAAGCAGTAAATCAGAGAGCCACTTATGGTAAACTGACGGTATTTGAAATCCTGACTGTGCTCTGTTTTATTTATTTCGCCGAAAACAAACTGGATTTCCAGGTGATGGAAGTGGGTATGGGCGGCCGTTTTGACGCCACCAACGTGATTAAGCCGGAGGTTTGTTTTTTAACCGCCATCAGCTATGACCACTGCGAAATCCTGGGAGATACCCTGACCAAGATAGCAACTGAAAAATGCGGCATCATCAAACCCGGTTGCACCGTGATTTCCCAACTCCAGAAAGAAGAAGCGGCAGTGGTGATACAGCGCCATTGCCAGGAAAAAAATGTCAAATTAATCAAAATTGGCGAAGAAGTAACGCGGAAGGGTTTGAAATACGACTTTGATCATCAGGAAATTGAGATTCAAGGCCGTCTGGACACCTACCATGTCTCCATCCCTTTACTGGGACAATATCAACTGGAAAACACCGCCGCGGCGGTGGCCGGACTGGAAGTACTGATTGAAAAAGGCTATAAAATCAGCAGTGACCAGATCAAGCAGGGGTTAGCCGCGGTGCAGTTCCCGGGGCGCATGACGATAGTTAGCCGCAACCCGCTGATGGTGTTAGACGGCGGGCATAATCCGGGCGCCGCCCACAATCTGAAACAAGCTATTCTGAAATACTTTAAACCAGCAAAACGCATACTGGTAGTGGGCATTGCCGGCGACAAAGACATTCCGGCCATCATCCATGAACTGGCCCCGGTCTTTCAAACTGTCATCGTTACGCGTGCGCACAGTCAAAGAGCGGCCACGACCGACCGGTTAGCCGGGGAGTTTGCCAAACATCACATCACGGCAATTCAGAAGGAAAATGTGATCGCCGCACTGGAAGAAGCCAAAAAGCTGGCGGGCGCCCAGGACCTGATTGTGGTCACCGGTTCGCTCTATGTAGTCGGTGAGGCCAAAGAATATATCGATGGCTATACCGGCAACCATTAGGAACGCTCTGCCTTGATCTACCGGCAACACCACTACCAACGGCCTTAACCAGCCGGAGGAGCATCCTGAAGAGGATTGAACCGGGCATCAAGGCCGGAACCACCCCGTCTATTGATTAAAAAATTACGGCATGGAATTGATAAAAGGTTTGCTGATCACTTCTTTGGGCAGCATATTGCCCAAAACCCGTTCCATAGCCATAGTATGCGAACACACTTTCCAGTTTCCAAAGAAACTGCAGGTGCAATTCCATTTACCGTCTTTCAAACTGGTCACATAGGTGTTGTGTTCACCGCGGAAATTTACACTGAAGTCGGAGAAGGTAATTCGGTCGGTCTCCTGGGCATAACGCTTGGCTTTCTCAATTTTCCCTATCAAGCTTGACTGCATAACTTACCTCCCCAATATAATTAAAAAGCACCGCGCTTGTCATCAGCGAAGTGCTTTTAGCTAAACTCAACTAAATTAGGAATTAATATCCGCATGGCGGTGTTCACTCCTCAACCTTGTTCTAACATTATACTGCAAACCATCGTATAAGTCCAATAAAAAAATACCTTGAAATACTCTCGGATTGTTGTATTGTGATAAAATGGAAATATCAAAATCAAGGAGACTCTGTAATGCGCAAAACCAAAGTCGGAATTATCAACGTGACCGGATACGTCGGAATCGAACTGGCCCGTATTTTATGCCAGCATCCGGAAATTGAACTGGTTTCCATCACCGGACGCAGCGCCGCCGGACAAAAAATTGGCAAAATCTTTCCTAATCTGGCTGGCCTGGATATGACCGTTGAGGCCAAACTGGGTGATGTTGACCTGGCTTTTTCTGCCATGCCCCATGGTGAGAGCGCCGCTGAGGTGATACCTCTGATAAATTGCGGCAAACGCGTCATTGATATGAGCGGCGATTTCCGGCTGAAGAATGCCGGTGAATGGCAAATCTGGTACGGGCATGCCCACCCTGATCCCCGGATGATCACCCGTGCTGTCTACGGAATTCCTGAGCTGCATGCCGAAGAGATTAAAGAAACCTGTCTGGTAGCCAATCCGGGCTGTTATTCTACCGGAGCTATTTTGGCTCTGGCGCCGGCGGTTCGGGCAGGCATCATTGAGCCGGACATTATTGTGGACAGCAAATCCGGCGTTTCCGGGGCTGGCCGCAGCTTGAAGCTATCCTCCCATTTTTGTGAAGCAGATGAAGACGTCTGCGCCTATTCAGTGGAAGGCCACCGTTTGATGCCCGAAATGGTCCAGGAACTGGGGTTGATTTACTCCGGCCCGGCGCCCAGAATAACCTTCCTGCCCCACCTTATTCCGATGAACCGCGGCATATTAAGCGCCTGCTACGCCAGTCTGAGAATGGATAAAATAGACAGTGGGAATCCCAAAGAAGCGGTAAAGAAGCTCTACCGTGATTTTTATGCTGACACTCCTTTCGTCAAAGTGGTTGACGACCCGCCGCACACCAAACATGTCCAGGGCAGCAACTATACTCATATCTACGTTACGGTTGACCCCCGCACCGGGAAACTGATCGCGATATCAGTCATTGATAATCTGGGCAAAGGGGCAGCCGGTCAGGGCGTTCAGAACATGAATGTGATGCTGGGTCTGCCTGAAACCTGCGGCTTATCCATGCCCGGGATGTTCCCTTAGAGGTCAATCTGCAAAATACCTGAATATGGCGCCCGATTTCAGGTTTGAAAAACACCAATGTTTGTGGTTTATAATGTATTTATCACTGCCTCTTTTCATATTCAATCATAACTATCCGGGTTTAAAAAAGGAGGTCTGAAATGTTCAAGGATCTGGTCATTAAAAATCGCAGCTACCGCCGTTTTTTTCAGGACACGCCCATCACACTGGAGACCCTCAAAGAGTTGGTCGATCTGGCCCGTCTTTCTGCTTCCGGGGGCAATCAGCAGCCTTTGAAGTACATTCTGTCCTGTGAGCCTTTAAAGAATGCCACAATCTTTAACACTCTGGCCTGGGCGCGTCTGATTGAAGGCTGGGGCGGTCCCAAGGCAGGAGAAAGACCCGCGGCTTACATCATCATCCTGCATGATAAAGAGGTTAGCCCGAACTATTTTTGTGATCAGGGCATTGCCGCCCAGACCATACTGCTGGG
>DAOUAU010000325.1:0-3354 GCA_034433195.1 Dehalococcoidales bacterium | reverse complement strand
TGCTTATCTGGATGTTTTCTCTGCGCGGGACTTTAGTTTTACTGCGTCTCGATAGTTACATCCGCCTGGTCTTTATTGGTTTCGGGTCTATCGGTTTATTGCTGCTGGCACTGGCAATCTGGCGGCACAGGCCAGGAGTCAGCCATACCAGCCTCAAGCGCTGGCTGATGGTCCCGATTGTGGTGTTAACAGCGCTGGGTATAGTGCTTCCGCTGGGAGCGGCCGCCTATGTCAGCTGCTTTCCACCTTCTGCTGTCGCAGATATTGCTCCCCGCCTGGTGGTGCTGGACAATTCAGCTAATCCGGCAGTATCCAGTATCGTGATTATTCAAAATACCCGCCAGCCGCAGCAGTTATCATTATGGTATGAAGAAAATGGCAAACGTGTCACTCTCCAGGATCAAAAACCATCAACTCAACATATCTTTACGCTGACTGATCTGCAGCCGGATACTGAATACAGCTATCAAATCAGCGGAGGCGGTGTGCAGCGTTTTAAAACTCCGGCATCTGCTGCTGCCCAATTGCGTTTTGCGGCCGCCGGAGATGCTCATTTCGGCGCGGCCACTAACAGGCGCGATATGACTCTCAGAATGATTGAACACCTGGCGAATCCGAAGAACGGTTTCGATATGTTCTTTTCGCTGGGGGATCTGGTTGAGATGGGTGGCTCCAACAGTCAATGGATGGACGCCTTTAAGGCACTTTCACCGTTGTCCGCCACTGTGCCTACCGGCTATGTTTCCGGCAATCATGATGTGATGTTCACCGGATTGCCGCGTTACCAGTATTTTTGCGCTCCGTCAGGCCAGAAATCTGCCAGCGGTTCTCCTCTCTACTATCGTCTGGATTTTGGCAAGATTCACTTTCTGGTATTGAATATTGAATGGAGCGCCGAAACTATCACCGCCCGGCAGTCCGCCTGGCTGGAAGCACAACTTAAGAGCATTCCGGCGGAGGATTGGAAAATTGTTTTGAGCCACGGCTTTTTTTATGCTTCAGGATTTAAGTATCACGGCTGGAACTGGTGGGATAATCCTGAGACTATCGCCGCCTTAACGCCGTTATTTGAGAAATATCAGGTGGACATGGTTTTAAGCGGCCATAACCATCAATTGGAATTGCTTCAGAACGCCGGTGTAAGTTATGTCATCAGCGGCGGTTTCGGCGTGCGCTTTGACCCTGAGAGAGAATATATTTCCCCGGCCAGCCTGTGGTATGCCAGCGGAACGGATGGTTTTGCGGACGTAACCATTAACGGGAAAGAGGCGACTATCGCCTTCCGCAATGCGGACTTTCAAGTTTTGCACTCGCATACTATCAAAAAGCCTTAATACCGATTTTCCACTCCGCTGTTTTGTGCCCGCTGATCCGGAAGCGGATTTGAAGTTGGACCAAGATAGGAGTGATGGATTCCTCCGGCTTTATCAGCGGTCAGCTTTTCGGATAATTCCTCCGTCATTTGGGCTCCCTGGCGGTACTGGAATGGCCACATGCTTTTAAGATCAAAAAAGGCTACTCTATCCTTATCATGCAGCACGTGGCCAAGGTCATGCTGCAATCCGGGTAAAGCGCTCAGGTTGCCGTTGATAAACGTAATTCCCCGTTCTGCGGTGGGCAGGTTAAGCGCGTTCAGAAGGTCACCGATGGTACTATTTTCGGGAAGGATAAAGGTAAGATTGGCACTGCCTGGAATGTTAGACTTGACATAACGTGACAAGGCTCCGTACAAAAATAAATCCAATTGCATCTGTCCCAATTTATCCTCCTCCAATAGGCGGGAAGATACCCACATCATCTTCGTTTTTTAGTTCACAAGAACCGGATTGCAACCGTCCATTGACAAAGAACAGCTTGACTTCCTTTTCAGGCAGATTCAGTTGTCTGATCAAATCCGCTATAGTACTTCTATCCGCTATTTCCAGGCTGAAAGGAACTCCCGGGGTTACGCCCGGAGCAAGGCTGGCTAAAGTAGCGAATAATTTTACCTGCACAAACAATATTGGCCTCCAGGTTGTTTTCCTGAAATAGACGTTCGCACTTCTCAATGGTTGACTCTGAGGGGTGTTTTACCCGGAAAGGCAGAGACCAACTCTCCGCCTTTCCGTGAACCTTCAGGAGTTTACAATTCCGCGTAGACTGAATCCAGGGCGCTATCCGGAACATCAAAGAGCTGGTTGTGAGGCGGCAAGAGCTCCAGCTTCATGAATTCAGGTAAACGGTCATGGGCGTTAGTGAATCCGGCTTTTTCATTGAAGCTTCTTTCAAGTTTGATGATTTCTTTGCCGGCATTGAGAATGTCATCAGCGGTCCAGCGGGTTCCCAGAACGCCGTTGCATTCATCAATCATGCCCTGATATCCGGCCGGAATGTCCAGGGTTGCGAAAGCCGTGAACAGACAATGACCGGTAGAATCTATAAAAGCGGTAGTCGCCTGGAAGGCGCGGCTGAGAGCCGCTTTGCCTTCGGCGCTTAAGGGGTCAAGTTTACCCATCACACCCAGTACTTCAGGGCAGATGGTATAGCCTGCGGTGTGGTCTGCGCCCATCGGAGTGGTAGCGTAGGTAGTGCCAATTCCTTTCACTGCACGGGGGTCATAGGCCGGCATGCTTTGGCCTTTGACCGTAGGCACGCGGGTGATGCCGAATACTTTTCCGGTGATCTCGGTGCCGGCCCCCAGGATGCGGCCTAAAGGTGTTCCCAGTCCCATCTCTTTGACCACCTCGATGGCTTTTTTTCCATCACCGAATGAGAGCACCTTAGCATCCATGGCAACAGCGATGGCGTCACCGGTTTCGATGGTATCCAGCCCGTAATCATTGCACAGATAGACCATTTCAGCAATCTGATCAAAATCATCGATTCCGCAATTGGCGCCCAATGCCCAATCTGATTCATATTCAACACAGGAGATGTGTTCCAGGCCGCCTTCCCGATACCATGAATTGGAACATCGGATGATACAGCCCGGACTGCAGGCATGATTGTAAACCTCTTTTCCGGTGCGCTGTTTATTAACTTCAAAAATGTGTTCACCGGAAATTTTGAGGGCTCCTTCAAATCTTCCGGTCGTAAAATTCCGGGTAGAAAGGCCGCCGGCTTCATTGACGATATTAATCAGGACGGCGGTCCCGTAGGTGTTAAGCGCTCCTTTGGGTTTGGTAATGGCGTGTGCAGTCAGAGCGTCAATCATCTTTTTACGCCCTTGCTCAAATAAATTCTTATCTGTGATTTCGATGCCGGGCGCGCCGGCTTTGTTTGAGATAATAAACTTCAGTTTCTTACTGCCCAGCACTGAACCCAAACCACCCCGCCCGGAATAGCGTGTGGGCTTTCTTTCACGGTCATTATAAA
>DAOUAU010000324.1:0-5879 GCA_034433195.1 Dehalococcoidales bacterium | reverse complement strand
AAGAAGCTTTAATCAAGGAGATTGACGATCTGAAGTTAACCCGGCGCCTTTTCAGGTTGAAAGACGCCATGTTCAGCGCCCACAGGATAATTTCCGCTGACCGAGCAAGGCTTGCTATGGAATCCTGGAAAGAGACCGAAGGAGAAAATATTGAGCTCCGTCGTGCCAGATTGTTTAAAAAAGTGCTTGAAGGCGTACCTATCGCTATTTATGATTTTGACATCATCGTGGGTAGGGAAACGGAACATTTAATCGGAGCACCGGTATTCGTGGATGAAACGGGAGATTCCATCCCCGGACTATGGGATGAGGGAGATAAGTTGAGCCGGTCTATGATTTTTGAAGGCACAACTTTAAATGAAACCAAAAATACATTGAGAGAATGTTCACGCTTTTTTGCAGGGAAAACGGCACCGGATCATGTTCAGGAAACCTGGCGTGCAGTAGTCGGCACCTGGGCACAAGACATCACTGACGCCAAAGGGAGCGACCCAACTCCTGATTCTGGATACTTCCCTGGTATAACCTGCCGGGCTATGTGGGAAAAAATGCTTTCGAAAGGTATGCGCGGCCTGATCGAGGAAGCTGAGGCTGGCCTCCGGCGGTTTATAGAGATGAAAGAGACTGATATCAACAAACTCTATTTCTGGCAATCTGCAATAATCGTTTGTGAAGCAATGATTCAATATGCGCGTAGATATGCTGAACTGGCACGCCGTAAGGCAGACGCAGAAACCGACCTTGAACGAAAAAATGAGCTTATCAAGATTGCAGCTATTTGTGAACGTGTGCCTGAAAAACCAGCGCGGACATTTCATGAGGCCATCCAGTGCATGAACTTCATCATGGTGGGCAGGGGGCTCGAAGCGATGTATCCTCTGCTGATCGGTAGAATTGACCAGTATCTTGGACCTTATTTTGAAACAGACATCCGGGAAGGGCGGCTTACGCTGGAAAGGGCGGCTGAACTTCTGGGTAGTGCTCTGATCTTATGGGGTATGAAAGTAGTCGTTCCGGTGGGCAAGACCCAGACGGAAACTCACCAGTTTAGCTACAGCATTAACAGCATTAATATCAGCGGCGTGGACAACGCAGGGAAGGACGCTACGAATGATCTGAGCTATCTTTTGCTTCATATGATCGGCCTGATAAAGCTGTCTTCGCCTACTGTTCTGCTTAACTGGCACTCGCGGACACCGCATTTCCTGCTGCTTAAAGCTCTTGATACCAACGTCAAAACCAAAGGTGGAATTCCCCTGTTTGAAAACAGCGACCACGTTGTGGCAAGCTTCGTAAATGACGGGATACCCATCGCGGACGCGCGGAACTGGTATGGGCAGGGATGTGTAACGCCGATTCTTCCGACCAAAGTAGACCACAACGGCAGTGAGGGCAAAGGCGCTGTAAATGTAGCTCTTATCCTGGACCTGACGCTCCACCAGGGTGTATCACAGATAACCGGTAAAAAAGTCGGCATTGATGTCGGTCATCCGCGATCCTTCAGGACGTTCGAAGATCTATACGAAGCGTTTAAAACAGAGTACAAATTCATTGTTAACCGCGTTTTATGGCTGGGAACTTTGGCCCAGAGCGTGGAGCCGCAACACCTTCGTTTCCCCTTTAATTCCTGTATCGCCGGACCGGGATGCATGGAGAAAGGTCAGGATATCCTGATTACGGATGCCGACCACAGCTACGGTATCAGCGACCGGGCCATCGTCGATACCGCGGATGCTTTAACCGCGATAAAAAAGTTGGTTTTCGATGATAAGCGACTGACTATGGAAGAGCTCATGGGTGCCCTGGATACCAACTTCGGTGGCGAGAGGGGAGAGGAGATAAGGCAGATGTGCCTGGCGGCGCCCAAATTCGGCAACGATATCGATGAAGCGGACCTGATGGTGCGCGATGTGGGTATCTTTTCCGGCAGCGTCATCATGTCTTACAAAAACCCGTTCGACGTACCGTGCAAAATATCCAGGGAAGGATTATCCTGGCACTATTTCGGAGGTCTGGGAGTGGGCGCACTCCCCAACGGACGGAAATCAAAGGAACCTTTAAACGACGGCTCGATATCGCCGATGCGCGGTATGGACAAGCTGGGGCCTACCGGCGTCATGAGGTCGGCACTTAAAGCGGGTTTCAAGGAATCCTACGCATCATGTTTGAACCAGAAGTTTTCGGGAACGGCCATGCAGAGCCTGGGAAGCCGCGAAAAGCTGGCTATATTGATTGATACATTCTTCAAAAATGGCGGTCAGCACATCCAGTTTAACATGGTGGATACTGCGGAACTGATAGATGCCAGGTCTAATCCTGAAAAACACCGTGACCTGGTGGTAAGAGTGGGAGGCTTTAGCGCTTATTTTGTAATGCTTTCCCCGGAAATCCAGGACGATATCATTTTCAGAAGTACGCAGGGTTGTTAATTCATTATATAACCCTGAAATAGGCTAATCCCCTTTGATATCCCAGGGAACCTGATAACGA
Source organism: Dehalococcoidales bacterium (assembly GCA_034433195.1). GTDB lineage: Bacteria > Chloroflexota > Dehalococcoidia > Dehalococcoidales > UBA3254 > DATIKD01. Next base: position 3,389 of record DAOUAU010000324.1, on the reverse strand, counting down.
AATATTGACAAACTCGAAAAATTAATCATATAATTGGTTTCTCCAGGAGGAACACAATAATCAAATGAAATATAACGTATCCAGGATTATCAAGTCCAACAACCATAATCCGCTCTTTTGTGCTGTTACTGGAGAGAGTGCCTGGCGTGTTTTACTTTTCAGATGAAGTAACCTAAAAATAAATCAACCTGCCAGGCCCGGAAGAGAAACTCCCGGGCCTTTTGTTTATATACAAATTAAGGAGAAAATCAATGTTAAAAGGCAGAAAAGTAGTTCTGAGACCAGTTAAAAGAGCCGATATTCCCAATTTCCTGGTCTGGTTTAACGATATGGAAGTCATTCAGTATATGGGACACTACCGGCCAGTGACCGAAATGGAAGAGGAAAAATGGGTGGAAAGGTTAGTGGGAGATGTCTCCAGAGTTAATTTTGTGATTGAAGTTCTTGATTCACAAACTAACAAGGCTGTTGGTTCCATTGGCTTTGAAAATATCGAACCAAAAGATAGACAGGCTGTTTTTGGAATTGTCATTGGCGACAAGGAACTCTGGAACAAAGGTTATGGAACAGAGGCAGCGCGACTGATGATTAAATACGGCTTTGAACAGCTGAATTTGAATCGGATTTCTTCCAACGTTTATGATTTTAACCTGCGTAGTCAGAAGATGCATTTGAAAGTAGGCTTTAAAGAAGAAGGTCGCCGCCGCTCTGCAAGGTTTGTTAACGGTCAGTACCGGGACGTTCTGGAGTATGGGATCCTGAAAGAAGAATGGACAAGAATCAGTCAGGAATCCTGGCTATGAGACTCAATTTGGAGTTCATCCCAATATCTGAATTTGATGGAGGATGGTCGGCTATCGTGAACCCGGATATTTTCAATAATATCGGGTTGCCTCAGGCTTGTGTGATAGTGTAACAGGTTTCATTGATAGAAAAACTAAAACTCAATGCCAACAAGTCAAGTCTGCGCTCTTGATTCTCTATTGTCTTTCACGCCGGTATCCCAATGTGAATTGAAAGGTCGGTCCTTTCAGTAATCTGACCCGCGGCCTGTGGAGCGCCTCTGGCCGCCGTTACACCAGATTGACGGGAAGGATCGTCGTTTTATCCACTGGATTGGTTTTCTGTTTTTAGGTCAGATTCTTTAAGAAAAGCTTGAAGCTCAGGTGATAGTGAATCACGTAACTGTGTCTCTGCCTTCAAATCAACAGCGCGTGCCGTTGACAAAGCGGCCTGAACTGTAATGATGGTAACATACTTTTCATCCAATCCAAATTTCCGAGATGCCTCTAATACCGATGACACCGTTTCATTAACCGATATGACTATGTCCTCTCCCGATGTGATGGCAACCTTTATGACTCCCTGGACAACTCCGCGGATGATATCTTCAGGATTGGCGTTTGTTTGGCTCATTGCGTTAATTATGCCCGCTACGGTTGGATGAATCAGGCTAACGGTATCATGTGAACTCTCAGCAGCAGCCTGCATAGCTCCCTGGGCTGCCTGATCAGCAAAACTGGAAGCATGGGAAGGGATTTCCTTCTTTGTATTCCATGTCCGAGTAAGTCCCTTTTCAAGAGCGCGGCTAATCCGTGCAGAAAAATCACGGCTACGCGCGGCTTGTTTTGCTATTTTTTTGGTGGTTTCCGCTAACTGATAAGCTATGACTCCAATAGCAACATCAAAACCGTGTATTTTTCGTAAATAGACGAAAGGAAAAACATTCGTTATACCCAACAAAGGAGATGAACTTACTCCTCCGGAAGAAGCACTAGTCTGTGCCATAAGCTCATTTAGCACAATTTCCCTTTTAACCTCTCCTTGTTCCCGGACATGAGCTAAACCATTCAGGGTTATTAACCCTATTATAAAAGCTATAACGAAAAGAAAATCAAACCCGGTGAAATGAACGATTCCCAATTGGAGCGATTGACCTGCACCAGCCCAGGTAAAATCGAGAGTGAGTACATGGGCAATAAAAAATTTAGCCAGGAAACCCCCTATAAGGGGTCCCAGACCAGCGCCCAGGTTGGTGGCCAGCGAAGCTCCGGTTAAATAGGAGGTTGCTTGTCCCTCAGGCGCAAGTTTCATACCTAATGTGCCCACAGTCAAAGTTACTCCAGCCGCTGCAATTCCAGAAAATATATGCAGGACAACTAATAAAGGCATCGTCAGAAAATATTTCTCAGGCATGGTGGTAAAAGTCCAACCAAGTATCACGAGTATGTAGAGTGAAGCACATAAAGAAAGAATGACTTTACTACCAAAACGGTCAGTTAAAGATCCCCATACTCTGAGAAACAATATATTGGATATCTGGCTTAATACTGCCAGAGCAATCACTGTTGTTAGAGACATCTGCAATCGTTGCAACATGTAAACCACAAAGAACGGAACTGCTAAGTTTAGAGCAAATCCCCAACACAGTAAAAATTGCATAAGCCGTCTGAAATTGCTATCTTGAAAGGGTTTAATAAGGTTTGTCCATAACGACGTACGCGGGCCTTGGGGAAATTGCATCAATGGTTCTGGCATTCGGGCCATAAAGACGGGGCTTAATAACCCTAGAAAAAACGCTCCGAACAGCAGTATCCATGTATATCCAAAAACAGCATTATCAGGCGCTACCTGTCCTCGGTAGTAGTCAACAAAAAAGGCTGCAACCAGCCCAAAGACTGCCGCTACAGTGGTAGAAAGCGCCAAACGCCTGGAATAGAATTTCCCCAATATATGCTGGGGAACCAGGTCGCGAGTCCAGCTATTCCAACTACAATTTGTTACAGCACTGACAACTCCCCGGATAGCGACAAAACCCAATAGAGCAGAGACAGCTCCAGCTCCAGGCACACCCATAAAAAGAGGGATAAGAGCTATTGGGAACCAGAGTAACTGAGCGATAAACCAGCTAACAACTGCGATAGATTTGCGGCGCCTGGTCTTTTCAATCAGCAAAACTGCGGGAATTTGCAGTAGTTGCATTATAAAAGGCAAAGCTGCCAGAATGCCTATTTGTACATTATCTGCACCCAGAGCCAGGGCATAGGCAGCCAGAAAACCGCTGGTAGTGATACTGGTGAATCCATTTGACGTTATACCCTCCCACGTCATCATGCGTAATCCGTGAGAGACCTCTTTTTCGGTTAAGTTAGGCTTAGGCTTAAATAGATTGCATATTGTCATTTTCAAAATCATAACATAATGACTTTACCTGTTACTATTTGAATACCAACACAAATATCCCACCTCTTTCAGATGTTAGATGGCAACACCGGGGTAAAAATTAACCATTTTCACCGGTGTAATTTTCCCCATTTCCCCGTCATGTTATTTTGTAATCGTCTCTTTACTGTTGTTTTTAAAACTTCAAGTACCAGCCTGTAATTTAT
>DAOUAU010000323.1:0-3675 GCA_034433195.1 Dehalococcoidales bacterium | reverse complement strand
GAGGTCATGGTGAACTGATTACTCCCGGAAAAAAACCCACAGTTATTTCTTTAAAATGAAAATAACAGCCGCAACAAATGGAGAAAAGCAAATAGGGTGGATAATCGGGTATGATTGACAAAAGATAGTCAATATCCAATAATGTAGACACTTATTTATGAACAAGAACTCGGGAAATACCAAAGTGGCTCCGGTTGTTAACAAAGAGACTGCTGTTCAATCAATAAAAAGAGCGGCGGAAATTCTGGATTGCATTAGCGACGGCATCAATTCGGTGACAGAAATCGCGTTAAAATGCGATCTGAGTAAATCTACTGTTCATCGTCTTTTAAAAGCTTTGTGCGAATCTGAACTGGTAATGCAGGACCCGTTTAACCACCAGTATTTTCTGGGTTACTCGATCATCAAACTGATCTCTACTCCGATGGCTACGCAAGAGTTTTTAACAAACTGCGCTGCGGATGAAATGGGCAGGCTTTCCGAAAGCTCCGGTGAGACCGTCAGTCTGGGCATTAAAATGGGACTGAAGAATATCAATATTCATGTAGTCACCAGCAAGAGCGATTTGAAAGTAGATGGCGCCAAATTCAGAATCCGGCCGGTTCAGATGGGTGTGGATGGTTTGGTCTTGCTTTCTCAACTGGATGATAAACAGGTTGGCAATATTTTGCACACCATTCAACCGGATTTAAAGAGTAAAAACAGCAAGACTGCTTCTTTGGATTTGATTAACAAAATCAAACAAATTCGCTCATTAGGGTTTGCCATCGGGCACAGTGAACTGACACTGGGCGTGACCTGTATTTCTGCTCCGCTTAAAAACTATGCTCTGCCGGCCGTTTTAAATATGGTAGGTCCGGAAATTCGCATGAAACCCAAAATACAGTCCTTAACGGCTGATCTGATCACTACGGCCGGACGCATCTCCAATATTCTGGCCAGCCGCAATGGTTTCGTTCCACCTCCGCAAGGCAACTGAACCAACGACGCATGAAATTTTGAGCTGCTCCATTTCAGGTAAAATAGCTATCTAATCCGTTTTTCCTTTACGATTGACACATGGGCGTGGTGTGGTATAATAGCTTAGACAAAACCGGGAACACGAGTTCCATAATGTGGAAATGTACCCCAATTCGTGCCTGAAAGCCGGACAGTATGGGATGGTCCTGGTAAGTCCGAAATTATCCAAAAGCCTTACCGGTAAGTGTCTAAACCTCGGATAGGAGATTGCGATGCCAGGCGGATATACCGGAAAAATACTATGGGTTAATCTGTCACGGGGAGTGACAACGGTAGAATCACTGCCGGAGAGCCTGTACCGTGATTTCATCGGGGGGTATGGCCTGGGCGCCCGCCTTTTATTCAGCCGCCAAAGGGGTGGGGTGCAAGCTTTAGGCCATGAAAATATTCTGGGGATAGTTACCGGCCCTCTGACCGGGACTCCGGCGATTTTCGGGTGCCGGTTTGCGGCGGTGGCCAAATCACCTCTGACCGGCAGTTGGGGTGATGCCAATTGCGGCGGGCACTTTGGACCGCACCTCAAATTCAGCGGATTTGATGCCGTGTTTTTCAGCGGAATATCTCCCGGACCGGTTTATTTACTGATTAATAACGGACAGGCACGTTTAGAAGACGCCGCGCACCTTTGGGGACAAAACACTTATGTCACCGAGGATGCCCTGGAATCTCAGTATCCGGGTTCAAAGGTGCTCAGCATTGGCCCGGCCGGAGAAAAACTGGCCTTGATATCTTGTATTATCACCGATAAAGGATCGGCGGCCGGCCGCTCCGGATTAGGCGCGGTGATGGGCTCAAAAAAATTGAAAGCCATTGTTGTCAAGGGCAATCAAAAACCGTTGGTGGCTAACCCCGGGATGACCAGGCTTTTGCGCCAACAGCATATTGCCGGAATAAAGCCAGAAATCCGGCATGAATTGCATACCTTTGGCACTACGTCGCATACTGCCTCTTCAGTACACAGCGGAGATTCTCCGGTCCGGAACTGGGGAGGTATAGGTATTTACGATTTGCCGGATGTTTCCGGTTTGGATAGTGTGCCGCTGGCGCAGAGAGTACAGAGCCGTTTCGGCTGTTGGGGTTGTCCAATAGCTTGCCGGGGCAAATTGAAAAATGGCGAAGGAGCTTTCAACTACCCTGCTGAAACGCGCCGCCCGGAATATGAAACAGCGGCCGCGTTTGGCTCAATGTGTTTGAATAGCAACATGGAAGCCATAAGCATGGCCAATCATATCTGCAACAGTTACGGTTTGGATACTATTTCTACCGGAACGACAATTGCTTTTGCGATGGAATGTTTTGAACACGGCTTGATCACCCTCGCTGACGCTGACGGCATTGAATTAACCTGGGGTAATCCGCATGCCATCGTTACGATGGCCAGGAAAATAGCTACACGTGAAGGTTTCGGAGATGTGCTGGCGGACGGCGTGAAAATGGCCGCTTTCAGGCTTGGGAAGGACGCTGAGAGATACGCCGTGCATATTGGCGGACAAGAACTGGGATTGCATGATCCCAAGTTTGATTTCCCGGCTTTTTTCGGTAAACCGGCTGCTGCCAGATTCCAGATGGATGCGACGCCAGGCCGACATACCTCCGGATTCGGGCCTTCGCAATTTCAAGATTATGTTGTCAACGCCGCCGGGCTGTGTTTACACAGCGATTTGGCGGCCGATGATCCCAAACATTATCTGGCGGAATATTTCAAAGCCATCGTGGGTTGGGATTGCAGTGTTGAAGAATTGATGAAAGCCGGGGAAAGAATCGAGAATATCCGGCACGCCTTCACGTTAAGAGAGGGCGATAATCCCCTGAAGAGAAAAGTGCACCCCCGTATTATCGGGCGGCCGCCTTTTAAAGAAGGACCTTTGGCGGGAGTCAGCCCGGATATTGAAGGTCAAATTTCAGTTAATTTGAGGGCTCTGGACTGGGATCCGGTGACCACTAAACCCAGCCGCAGGAAACTGAATGAATTGGGGTTAACCGATGTTGCCGCCGCCATGTGGCCGGATGAAAATTAATCGTTGAACATGAAAAAAATAAAAAATCAGGCGTGATTAAAAAGAAGATTTGATTGCCAATGAATAATCCGAAACAATACAGCAACAAATTGAGCAAAGTGGTTTCTTTAAGGGAAGCCATCGCGGCTTTGGTAAAACCCTGGATGAAAATTCATCTGGCGGGTGGAATAGGCGGTCCTGCGGCGGCGGTGAATGAAATAATTCGCCAGTTTAATGGAAAAAGTCCGGGTTTTGAACTTATTCAGAGTACCGTTACCGGTCATTCACTGAATTTGATGCACTGCGGTCTCCTGAATAAAATGATTTTCGCGGCTTGTATGGATATTTCACCATCCGGGCGGCCCAGCAAAATTATGCAGCAGCAGTGGGCGGAAAAGAAGATTGAATTTGAAAACTGGTCTTTATGTTCATTGCAGCAAAGATTGCTGGCCGGAGCGTTTGGAGTGGAGTTTATGCCCACCCGTTCAATGGCCGGCAGCAGTCTGGCTGAAGCCAATCACCACGCATTTCTGGAAGTTGTCAATCCTTTTGATATTGATCAAAGGGTCGGTCTGGTCAAAGCTTTGAATCCGGACCTTTCAATTATCCACGCCTGCCTGGCGGATGAATTGGGAAACACGGTCTTAGCCGTTCCGTT